>CALHRB010000020.1 GCA_938038165.1 Candidatus Kapaibacterium sp.
CAAAGTAATTATAAATTTAATTTTGCTATCATTTTTTTTCTTTTGTAATTTGGAATATAATTTTTTGTATTTATCATAAAGGCATTGATTATGATTTTTGATTTTGAAATGATAAAAAATCATTATGAGACATTTGCAGAAAAAGTTGACCAGGCAAAAAAAGTTATCGGCAAACCAATGAACCTTGCAGAAAAGATTTTATATTCACACCTATTTGAAAAAAATGAGCTAAAAGAATTTAAACGAGGGATTGATTATGTTGATTTCAAACCCGACCGTGTAGCTATGCAGGATGCAACGGCTCAGATGGCTCTACTCCAGTTTATGTCAGCAGGAAGGCCAAAAGTTGCAGTCCCCTCCACAGTTCATTGCGACCACCTGATTATAGCAAAAAAAGGTGCTGTTGACGACTTAAGTTTTGCAAAAGATTTAAACAAAGAAGTTTATGATTTTCTGTCTTCGGTATCCAATAAATATGGCATAGGATTCTGGAAACCCGGCTCAGGGATTATACACCAGGTAATATTAGAAAATTATGCCTTTCCGGGAGGTATGATGATAGGAACAGATTCACATACTGTAAACGCCGGTGGTTTAGCAATGGTTGCAATCGGAGTTGGCGGAGCAGACGCTGTTGATGTTATGTCGGGGATGGCTTGGGAACTTCGTTTTCCAAAATTTATCGGAGTAAAATTAACAGGAAAAATGAATGGTTGGACTTCTGCCAAGGACGTGATTTTGAAGGTTGCCGGTATCTTGACCGTGAAAGGCGGAACAGGAGCAATTGTTGAATATTTCGGCGAAGGTGCAAAAACTATCTCCTGTACCGGTAAAGGTACAATTTGCAACATGGGTGCTGAAATCGGTGCAACCACTTCTATTTTTGGTTATGACCAAAAAATGTATGATTATTTGGTTGCAACCGGACGAAAAGAAATTGCCGATATGGCTGAAAATCTTAAATCTTACTTAACTGGAGATGAAGAGGTTTATTCTGAACCCGATAAATATTTCGATCAGCTAATAGAAATCAATCTATCCGAACTAGAACCACATATTAATGGTCCATTCACACCCGATCTGGCAACACCTATATCCAAATTTCCAGAGGCAGTTAAAGAAAATGGGTGGCCCGAAAAACTTGAAGTTGGCTTGATTGGTTCCTGCACAAATTCCTCATACGAAGATATATCAAGAGCTGCTTCAGTTGCTAAACAGGCAATTGATAAAAAATTAAAAGTAAAATCAGAATTTACGATTACACCCGGTTCGGAGCAGGTGCGTTACACTATTGAACGAGATGGGTTTATTGATTTATTTGAAAAAATCGGGGGGGTGGTCCTTGCAAACGCTTGCGGACCTTGTATTGGACAGTGGGCAAGGCATGGAGCAGACAAGCAGGAAAAAAATTCAATCATAACTTCATTCAATCGTAATTTTGCTAAAAGAAATGACGGCAATCCGAATACACACGGCTTTGTCGCTTCCCCCGAAATCGTAACTGCAATGACAATTGCAGGCAGGCTTACATTCAATCCTGTGTCCGACCCACTAATAAACGAAGAGGGTAAAGAAGTCTTCCTCGAAGAACCAAGCGGCTATGAATTACCGCCAAAAGGATTTGCAGTCGAAGATATGGGGTATCAGGAACCTGCAAAAGATGGTTCATCAATCGAAGTTATTGTTAATCCACTTTCCGAAAGATTGCAAATCCTTGAACCTTTTGAACCCTGGGACGGTAATGATTTCTATGGCTTGAAACTACTCATCAAAGCAAAAGGAAAATGCACAACTGATCATATTTCTATGGCAGGTCCCTGGCTAAAATTCAGAGGACATCTTGATAATATATCTAATAATTTGCTAACTGGTGCTGTAAATTATTTCAATAATAAAACGAATGAGGTCAAGAATCAATTAACAGGAGAATATGGTCCAGTACCGAAAACTCAAAGAGAATACAAAGCAAAAGGAATTGGTTCTATAGTCGTAGGTGATGAAAATTATGGCGAAGGCTCATCGCGTGAACATGCAGCTATGGAGCCAAGGCACCTTGGTGTTAAGGTAATTCTTGTTAAATCTTTCGCAAGAATTCACGAAACAAATCTGAAAAAACAGGGTATGCTTGCTCTTACTTTCGAAAATAAAGACGATTATGAAAAAATTCAGGAAGATGATACGATAGACGTTATTGGAATTAAGGATATGGCTCCTGGCAAACCTTTAACTCTTTTGTTGCACCATAAGGATGGCACTACTGAAGAAATCAAAGTTAACCACAGCTATAATGAATCACAGATTGAATGGTTCAAAGCCGGTTCTGCCCTGAATATAATCAGGAAGCAATTTTCAGGTAAGTAAAAAATATTTTTAACTTCTGCTCAAAAGTTTATTTTGGGCAGAAGTTTTTCATTGTAAAATTTTATTTTTATTCCCGATAAATAAACTTGTTCAAAATTAAAAACCATTGATATGAATTTATTATAAACATTGTTGGTTTTTTTTGTCAAAGGTTAATGCCTGTTATTACTGTAAAATAAATTTATTAAGTTAGAAAAGATAATTTGAAAAATTAAATTGGATTGATCAATGAATAAACAATGGAAAGGACTATTATTTTTCTCTGCGATTTTTATCATTCTTATAGCAATAATTTCAATAATAACAGAAAAATGGGTCATCTTATCCTTAGGAGTTGGTTTTCTTTTTGGCTTTGCAATCCAAAAGGGTGATTTGTGTGGCTCTTCGGCAATGAGTGAAGTTATATTAATGCGAGACGGAAGTAAATTATTCGGCATTTGGATAGCCATACTCTCCTCAATGGTTCTTTTTGCTATTTTTAATTTATTTGGTGTAATTGAATTAGCACCCAAGAAAATGATTTGGCTAAGCTCCATTGTTGGTGGTGTTATTTTTGGAGTTGGGACAGTCCTTGGAGGAGGTTGTATAAGTGGCTGTATGTACAAAGGAGCAACCGGCAATATTAATTCTATTGTGGCACTCTTGACTATACCCGTCGGGATAGCTATGGTAGATTACGGTCCCTTGCAAAGTGTTAATAAGTATCTTTTATCTTTTGTTATCAACGGCACTGACGGGAAAGCTATCACTCTTCATTCTTTGCTTGGTGTCCCTTTTTGGGTTGTTGTTCTTGTTCTACTGATTCTTACTTTATTAGCAATATACCTAAGAGAGAAGAAGAAAACAAAAAGAAATTTTGGGAAGAAGGATAGATTTCAGTTCAGCAACATATTTACAAAATCCTGGAAACCCTGGCAGGCAGGCATTGCAATTGGTTTAATAGCTATGATGGCTTGGCTTTCGTCTCTTTTGGTTGGCAGAAACTATCCCCTTGGTGTAACACACGGAGTCAGTTACACTTATCAAGCATTAATCGAAAACAATGTTAAATTCATCTACGAAAAACCTCAGCCAAAACCACAAGCTGAAAATGTCAATAAGCAAGAACAACAAGTTTTGAAAGAGAAAAAAACCGAGAGAACTTCTATGCCTGAACCGAGAAAATTGAATTTGTGGCTGATTTTGCTTTCTGTGGGTTTTTTACTGGGAGCCTTTATTTCAGGAAAAATGTCAGGGCAAACAAAATTATTACCAAAGGAACCATCACAAACTCTCATAGCGGCTATAGGAGGATTGCTGATAGGCATTGGAGCGGGTTTTGCAACTGGCTGTATAATTGGAAATATTATATCGGGTTGGGCAATGTTAAGCATTGGAATGTTCATTTTTGGAATTTTTACTTTATTAGCTAACTGGGCAACAGCATATTTTTATTTAATGGGCGGGACTAAGATTTCAGGCAAATAATTTGAAGATTTTTAGTTTTAAAACTTGCTTATTTCTAATATTTTTTTCTTTGTATAATTATTTGCATTGTTCCGTGAACACTTCTTCTTTCCTTTTTTTTGATTTCACAATAAGAGAGAGATTTGAGCTGTGGGATGGTATGAATATAAAAAATTATGGCAATCTCGGGGAAAATTTAGAAGGTAATTTGAACGACAGGATTCTGTTTCAAAGAGTTATCGCAGGAATAAAATACGAAATAAATGATAAAATTACTATTTCTCTTCATATGCAGGATTCAAGAGCTTTTGGATGGTCGTTAAAAAATTCGAATTATCCGAATGCTTTCAAGATAAAAATCCCAGATTCAAATAATATATTTTATAAAATGAATCCCGGGGAGGAATTTTTCGAAATTTATGATGCATTTGTAGATTACAATGACAAAAGTCTTGGTTTATTAATCAAAGCAGGAAGGCAAAAAATTTCTTTCGGTGATTTTCATATTTGCGGTCCGGGAGAGTGGGGCAACACAGGACGTTGGACCTGGGATGCGGTCAAATCAAATTTGAGTTTTCAAGGGCACAGCATTGCTGTTTTTTTTGGAGGGACAAAAATACACGACCCTGAACAAATTGCAATCCCTTTTTTAAATACCGAATTTTGGGGCGGAGGTACTTATAACAGTTTGAATTTGTTTGATGAAGCTATTTTTGAACCTTTTTGGATCTTCAAAACACCTGGGTCAACAAACTATATGAGGCATAAGAATTTTTTTAGAAATTGGATTGGTTTCAGATTTTATAACAAAAATCATTCTGGTTTAATCGTTGATTTCACTATTGCAAGAGAGTTTGGCAAAGAGGAAGAAAAACAAATTGATGCTTTGGGATGGTTCGGAAAACTCGGATGGAAATTTTCTGAAATTTGGTCAAAGCCTGCCATTACGATTCGTGAAACCTATGCTACAGGGGGAAGTAAAGATGATAAAAAAATTACAAAATATGAACCGGCTTTTGGGGCAAGTGATAAATATTATGGTTGGATGAACATTTTTCAATGGTCAAATCTTGATAATAGAGAACTTAATCTTGAGCTTTATCCACTTGAAAATATGTTTATTGAAATCAAATATAATTGGTTCTTTATTCCTTACCCACAAGAATTTGTCGCACTAAAATCTTTGAAATTATTAAACGGCAAAAATCACATAGGGGATGAATTTAATATATTTTTTAGTTGGAAATTTGACAATAACTGGCAGTTTAATTCACTTTTTGGTTTTTTTATGCCAAAGGATGTAGAGAATATAAATAATAAACACCCCGAAAATGCTTTTGTTTTTAGCATACAATCTCAATTTTCATTATAAAATTTTAGATTCAAAAAATCAAATGATTTTCTTAAGTTTTTGGGTGCGGTAAGCGTTAAGCATTAATCCTACCAAGCAGAAATTTGTGATAAGAAAAGACCCGCCGGAACTTAGAAATGGCAAGGGTATCCCCATAACCGGGACTATACCGATTGCCATACCGATATTAATAATAGAGTGATATAGAATGATTACTCCACCCCCGAAGCTAACTATACTAAGAAATTTTGAGTCAGAAGCTGCGGCTATTCTCATTGAGCGGTTAATCAGGAAGGCAAGCAATCCAATAACAAGCAAGCCCCCAATGAATCCAAACTCTTCAGTTGGAACAGAAAAAATGAAATCTGTCCATTGTTCGGGGATGTATTTCAATCTTGTCTGAGTGCCCTGCAAAAAACCGGCTCCCGTCAAACCACCATTACCAACAGCAAGAATTGATTGTATTACGTTATATCCTTGTTTTTTTGGATGGGAGCCCGGATCGAGGAAAATTGATATTCGTTCTTTCTGATATGGTTCAAGTTTTTCGACAATTATGTTGGAAGAGTAACCTGCAAGTCCAACAATAACAATACCCAAAACAGTAACCCATATTTTTCTTTTAAACAAGGCTGCAATTATAGCAAAAACAGACAGAGAAAGAACAAAATACCCAATACCGAACAATGAAAATATTATTACCAGTGGAGTGCTTACCAGTAAAAAAATTATGAAAAGATCAAAGCCTGCCCAGAAAAGTACTCCAAGGAAAAAAGCCAAAAATACAGTGGATGTTCCGTGGTCGGGTTGGATAAAAATTAAGGTTAAGGGAATAGCCAGTATGATTATTAGTTTGCCAAGGTCTCTGATGGTATCGATATCGAAACCCCTTGTTGATATGAATTTAGCCAGAACTAACAAGGTTGTTAATTTAGCAAATTCAGCTGGTTGAAGATTGAAACCGCCAAATGATAGCCATCCTTTTGTTCCATTGATAACCTTTCCAAATATTAAGACAGCGACAAGAAGCAATATATTTGCCCCAAAAAGGACGTAGGCTAAATTATTTATCCATCTTTCGGGGATGAAGGTTATTGCAACCATAAGTATAAGACCAAAAATTGAATAGTAAAGCTGTCGGGTAAAAATGGAACTCATCCCCGCATCAAATGTTGCACTGTAAATGGATATCAATCCAATGGCAGTCAAAGTTACTGTAGTTAAAAAAGTTCTCCAATCGAAGAATTCTCCGGGATTCCTTTTTATATATATTCCACTTTCAAGTTCTTGAACCATTAGATTTACGAATAGATTATCCTGAATAATGCTTCTTTGTATTTTTCAGCGGTTTTTTCGATAATTTCAGAAGGTATTGCCGGTGGAGGCGGTTTCTTATTCCAATTAATGCTTTCGAGATAATCACGCAGAACTTGCTTATCAAAATTATACTGAGGTTTACCTGGAGAATAATTTTCTTTGAGCCAGAATCTCGAAGAGTCAGGAGTCAGAACTTCGTCAATCAAAAGCAACTCGTTATTTTCATCCAGACCAAATTCAAATTTAGTATCAGCCAAAATCAAATTACTTCTTTCCAGTTTTTCAGATGCGAAATTGAAAATATCAATCGAGATTTTGCTAACCTTTTCAGCTAATTCGTCCCCAATTATCTTTTTCATTTCCTCGAATGAAATATTTTGATCGTGACCGCTATCAGCTTTGGTAGTGGGGGTAAAAATTGGTGCTGGTATTTTTGAAAATTCAAGCAAACCGTTGGGCAATCTTATGCCACATATTGTTTTCTTCTCTTTATATTCTTTCCAGCC
>CALHRB010000021.1 GCA_938038165.1 Candidatus Kapaibacterium sp.
TTATCAGTAACGGTTGGTGTTTTGGTGGCTAATTCTATCGTGGTCATCGAAAATATATTTAGGCATAAAGATCTTGGGGAAGATAATAAAAATTCAGCCATTAAAGGGACCTCAGAAGTTACTTTAGCAGTTTTGGCTTCAACTTTAACAAACTTAGTTGTTTTTATTCCAATAATAAATATGTCTTCAATTGTTGGAATGTATTTAAGAGAATTTGCACTTGCAGCAACCTTTGCAACTATATTCTCATTGATGATGTCTTTCACTCTAACCCCTATGCTGGCTTCTTTAATCTTGCCCAAGACACAAAAAATTGGCAGAATAAGGAAATATTTTGATAACTTAGAAGAAAAAGCTACCAATGCCTATTCCAAATCATTAGGTTTAGTCCTAAAAAATAAATGGATTAGTTTTTTTGTGCTTGCCGGAACATTGATTGCTTTTGTTTTGATTGTCGGATTTTACGGTCCAAAATTGGGATTTGAGTTTATGCCGTCAATAGATGACGGACTAATAAGCATCGAGGTAGAATACCCCGAAGGATATAATTTGTCATCAACTATCAAATCATTAACCGAAATTGAAAATCGTTTGAAAAGGAACAAGGAGGTTCATCATATACTTTTTGATATCGGACAAATTGGATTTCTTGACATAGGTGCCAATATGGCAAAGATTGATGTCAAACTTGTTGATGTCAATCAAAGAGATAAAAGTTTAGACAAAATGGTTTCCACATTTGTTGCCCAGTTAGCCGATTTGCCGGGTGTAAAAATAAAAGTTTCCCCGGCTACTAACATGGGTGAAGGAACTGCGCCGGTTACTTTCTATCTATTAGGACAAGATGTTACTGTTCTCGAGCAATTAAAAGAAAAAATCATCAAGAAAGTTAAAGATACACCTGGATTAATCAATTTTGATAATAGCTCAAGGACTGGCAAGCCGGAAATTTCAATCACTCCAAATAGGGAAAAATTGAGCGAAACCGGTCTGACTGTCTCCGAATTAGCCTTCACTATCAGATCAGCAATCGAAGGACTTGAGTCCTCAAAATACCGTGAACTTGGCAATGAATATGATATCATTGTTACTATGAAAGATGAATCAGTAAACTCTCCAGATAAAATTGGAAATATTCCTATTGTAGGTCGTAACGGTGAAACATTCAGATTAGCACAGCTTGCCGATATAAAATTCTCCCAAGGTTATTCAAGGATTCTGCACAGAGATAGATATGTTGCTATATCTTTCTCTGGCTCACCTGCTGAAGGCTACCCATTAGGAAATGTTACCTCAGAAGTAGATAGAAGACTTCAGGAAATCAAATTCCCTCAGGGATATTCCTACACATGGGGAGGAAATACAAAGATGATGAATGAAATGTTTGCAGATATGGCTTTTGCATTTATTTTAGCAGTCATTCTAACTTATATGTTAATTGCTGCTCTTCTGGAAAGCTTTATACAACCTCTTTATATTATGATGACAATTGTTCTGGCGTTGATGGGTGCTTTGCCTGCTCTTTACTATACTGATATTTCGCTTGGTATCACATCAATTATGGGTATTATAATGCTCATTGGAATTGTTGTAAATAATGCTATATTGCTTTTGGATTATACAAACCAACTCAGAAGGAACGAGGGGTTAAGCTCGAAAGAAGCCTTGCTTAAAGCAGGATTTATAAAATTCAAGCCACAAATAATGTCTGCAACTGCATTAATGTTAGGAATGCTTCCAATGGCTCTTGGAATTGGTGATGCCGGTAAGGAAATTAGAACTCCAATGGGTGTTGTCAGTATTTTTGGGCTTTTGGCGGCTACTGTTATGACATTATATGTTATTCCTTCAACTTATTTTCTTTTGAGCAGAAAAAAGCAAAAATCAATTTAAACGTTGGATCCTTTTTGCTGGCTACCGGAAGTATCGTTTTATTAAATTAGCAGAAAAATTGAGGCTCCCGGTAGCTAATTTATTTTTTTTTCCATTTTAACTTTGAAACGCCTTCTGCCGATTGAATCCTTTGAATCTCATCTCTTAGCATTGCGGCTCTTTCAAAATCAAGCTCCCTTGCTGCCTTTTTCATCTCGATAAACATATTATCAAGCATTTCCTGCCTTTGTTCATTTGTGAGATATTTAATGACAGGTTCTGCCGCCTTCATCATCTTTGACTTTTCAAAATCATCAATTCTTTGTTTTCTCTGGGATTGAATGTCAGCAATTGATGTTGAACTTAATATTTCGTCGAGTGTTTTATAAACTGTTTTTGGATTGATATTATTCTCCACATTGTATTGCATCTGCAATTTTCTTCGGCGATTTGTTTCTTCGATTACCTTTTGCATAGAATTTGTAATATTGTCTGCATAAAGAATCACCAAACCATCAACATTTCGGGCAGTTCTGCCTGCAATTTGCATTAGCGACCTCTCGCTTCGCAAAAAACCTTCTTTATCAGCATCAAGTATTGCTACCAAAGACACTTCCGGCAAATCCAGTCCCTCTCTTAATAAATTAACTCCAACTAAAACATCATAAGTTCCAAGTCTGAGATTCCTGATTATCTCAACTCTTTCCAAAGAATCAATGTCTGAATGGATATATGCAACTTTAACATTTAGGTTTTGCAAATAATCGGTCAAATCCTCCGACATTCTTTTTGTTAAGGTAGTTACAAGAACCCTTTCTCCTTTTTTTGTTCTTTCTCTTATTTCGTTTAGCAAGTCATCAATCTGTGTTTTCACAGGTCGCACTCTTATTTCTGGATCAAGCAAGCCAGTTGGTCTTATTACCTGTTCAACTATCACTCCTTGACATTTTTCTAATTCATAAGCTCCGGGTGTGGCACTAACAAAAATGACTTGATTTATGATTGACGAGAATTCATCAAATTTCAACGGTCTGTTCTCGAGTGCTGAAGGAAGCCTAAATCCATGATCAACCAAAGTCTGTTTTCGTGAGCGATCGCCATTATACATACCCCTCAATTGTGGTATTGTTACATGGCTTTCGTCAATTATTAACAAAAAATCTTCAGGAAAATAGTGTAGTAAGGTCTGTGGCGTCTCTCCAAAAGTTCTTCCCGATAGATGCATTGAGTAATTTTCAATTCCACTGCAATACCCAACCTCCTTCATCATTTCAAGATCGAAAATTGTTCTTTGCTCCAATCTTTGGGCTTCAAGAAGTTTATCTTGAGACCTCAGTTCTTTCAACCTCTCGTAAAGCTCATCCCGTATATCACTCATTGCCTTCTGCAATCGGGCTTCCGATGTAACAAATAACTTGGCAGGAAAAAGTGTTACCGATTCAACTTCCTTGATAATCTTTCCTGAGAAGGAGTCAATATAAGCTAATTTTTCAATTTCATCACCAAACATTTCAATTCTCAATGCTGTCTGGGTTTCATAAGCCGGCAATACATCAATGACATCTCCCCTGACCCTGAATGTTCCTCTTGAAAATTCAAAATCGTTTCTTGAGTAGTAAAGATCAGTAAGTTTGTAAATTAATTTCTGCCGGTTAATATTTGAGCCAACTCTCAAAGGCAAAAGCAGTGAAATAAAATCATCTTTCCTACCAATGCTATAGATACAGCTGACTGATGCTACAATAATAACATCTCGCCTTTCCTCAACCAAAGCACTTGTAGCCTTCAATCTAAGTCTGTCTATCTCATCATTTATGGAAAAATCTTTTTCTATGTATGTGTCAGTGGTGGGTATATAAGCCTCAGGTTGATAATAATCATAATATGAAATAAAATATTCAACTGCATTTTCAGGGAAAAAAGCTCTGAATTCACTATATAGTTGTGCCGCAAGTGTCTTGTTTGGTGATATAACCAAAGTGGGCTTCTGAACCTCCTGAATTACATTCGAAATAGTGAATGTTTTTCCTGAGCCTGTTACTCCAAGCAAAGTCTGATATTTATCACCACGTTTTATACCTTCTACTAATTCATTGATTGCCTTTGGTTGATCTCCGGCAGGTTGATAGTTAGAAACCAAATTAAATTTCTTCATTTTTCGATTATTTTCAAAAAAAACATTTAAATTAATAAAACCTTTCTTAAATTAAATTGAATTATTTATTACTATTATATTTTTTGAACTTATGAAAAAAGAAACAGGCAAATATTTATTATTCTTTTTTGGTTTTGGAATTTTTACTTTCATACTTTGGCAATTTCCGTTTGGCAGGATTGCTCTTTACCCTTTCACAATTTTAGGCACCTGGTTTCACGAAATGGGACATGGTTTAACAGCTATGATACTAGGCGGGAGATTCGTCGAACTCGTTATTTATCCCGATGGTTCCGGATTTGCCAGATTTACTACCGATCTTTTCCTTGGAAATATCGGACAAGCTATAGTAGCAATGGGAGGACCTATTGGACCGACTATTGCCGGTTCTGCCCTTATTGCCTCAACAAAAAAAATGAAATTCGGCAGAATTGTTATGTTTCTGCTTGGACTATCAATGTTGTTGTCCGTTTTAATCTGGATCAGATCATTTGTTGGTATTCTTATTATAGCTATTCTTGGTTTAGTCATAATATTTATCTCAATAAAAGGATCAGACAAATTACAGATTCTATCCTTGCAATTTTTAGGGGTTCAGGCTATAATGAGTTTATATTTAAGTATTGATTATCTTTTTTCTTCAGGCGGTTACGTTGGAGGTAGTTCTTTTAATTCCGATACAGCCATCATTGCAAAGTATTTGCTGCTCCCTCATTGGCTTTGGGCTTTTCTTATATTAGCCTTCTCTGTAATTATGATTTTTTATAGTATTAAATTCACTTTTTCAGATAAAAAAAGTTAAATCTAATAAAAAAAATAATTTCAATGTTATATTTTTTTTCAAATTTCAATAATATTATCTCTTTGGTTCTAAACACCTATAAACTTTAAACTTATATTCATATATTCTTTATTTAACTCTATGATTTATATCTTCAATCAATTATAATATCAATCAATTAACATCATCATATATATAAAAATAAAATTTATTTATTTAAGGAATTAATAAAATAATTCAGAATAATTTCAGAAGCATCTGATGGTATTATTTTTCCAATTTTAATCTTCTTTTCAATATTATGGAGCTTTTTCCTGATTTGTGAACTCCCAAAAAACAAGTCTTTAAGATTTTTTTCGATTAAAGAATAGAACCAGTCAAGATTTTGTTCCTGCCTTCGAGATTCAAATGCACCTGTTTGTTTAGTTTTTTGTTCAAAATCTTGGATTATTTCCCAAATTTCTGGAATACCTGACATATTCAAAGCAGATGAAGTAACAACTTTGGTCTCCCAACCTGGTGTAGCAGGTTGAAGATAATGCACTGCAAGAGAATAAGCATTTTTCGTTAGCTCAGCCAAATTGATATTATCCCCATCAGCTTTATTAATTACGAGTAAATCAGCAATTTCAACTGATCCCTTTTTTAGTCCCTGAAGCTCATCGCCCCCGCCGGGTTGAAGTAAAAGCAGAAAAAAATCAACAATAGTCCTTACAAGAACCTCGCTTTGCCCAACACCAACTGTTTCGATGATAATGGTATCGAATCCGTAAGCTTCACATAAAATGATCGTTTCCCTTGTTCTGTCGGCAATACCGCCTGAGCTACCTCTTGAAGGAGATGGCCTTATATAAACATTTGGATTATTTGCAATTTTTTGCATTCTTGTCTTATCGCCAAGTATTGACCCTTTTGATTTGGTACTGCTCGGATCAATTGCTAAAATAGCAATTTTTCTGCCTAACCCGGCAAGATAGCCAGCAAATGAATCAATAAAGGTGCTTTTTCCAACACCCGGAGAACCTGTTATACCTATTCTAATAGAATTACCAGAATGAGGAACCAACGAATTCAACAGCTTTCTTGCAGTTTTCTGATGTTCATCTTTTACACTTTCAATCAGAGTAATTGATTTCGAAAGAGATAGAATATCACCCGAAAGAATTTTTTCGGCTAAATCCTTAACCAATTTATTATCATTTCTGTCCATATTAACAAAGTTAATTCAGCAAAAATAAGACTAATTTGCATTAAAATCAGTATTTTTAAAAGAAAATATTTATCCATTCGTTTAATTATTAGTTATTTGATTTTGAGGCTGTTAAATCATAGGGGATGAAATGGCTTCGACGGGGTGATGGATTTTGAATGCTGCATGCCGTGCTCAATCGGTGATGCACGTAAATACAACCGGTAAGGCTTATAAATGCCAATGAAAATTACGCCATGGCTGCCTAATTAATTACGCAGCCACATCTTTCGGAAAGTTTGCCCGTCGGCATTTTCGAAAGGTGTCGCAAAAAGACGGGCTAGTCCCGATTCGTTTCACAGGGAGAAGGATGAGATAAATTCTGTGAATAGGTTTATGATACCTGTCGTTTGGTCAAGCATAAACCGAAAACAATAAAACGACTAAGCATGTAGAAGCTTCGGAAGAAGCTCTCCGGACGCGGGTTCGACTCCCGCCATCTCCACAAATATAAAACGTAAACCCTCATTGAATCTATCTTTTCAGTGCGGGTTTGTTTTTAGTGTCCTAAATATGTCCTAAATTACAATATTTCGGCTTTGAAATTTTATCACTCGAAATTGAAAGACTTTTTAGAAATTGTTAAAAAATGCTTTTCTTAATTCGTTGTTTTTATACCCGATAGTTTTATTGAAA
>CALHRB010000022.1 GCA_938038165.1 Candidatus Kapaibacterium sp.
ACCCGTTTATAACAACTTTCATCTACCTTTTGCAGTTGAAAGGGTATTTTATCTATATGACATTCCTGGAGGAGAAAGCCGTGGGGCTCATGCTCATAAGGAGTGCCACCAGTTTTTGATAGCGGCAAGCGGCAGTTTCGAGGTTGCCTGCGACGACGGAGTTAACAAACGAACCTTTTCTTTGAACAGACCATACTTTGGATTGCACATCCCCCCAATGATTTGGGCACATGAAATGAACTTTTCCTCGGGGGCTATCTGCCTTGTTTTAACATCAATGAAATACAACCCCGATGATTATATTAGAGATTATAATGAGTATTTAGAAAGAATAAAACATGAGTAAATTCATCCATAAATTAGCTGAAGTTCAATCCGAAAAAATTGGAGATGAAACCAAAGTCTGGCAATTTGTTGTAATACTCAAGGATGCTGTAATAGGAAAAAACTGCAATATAAACAGTCATTGTTTCATCGAAAACGATGTTATAATTGGTGACAATGTAACTATCAAATGCGGTGTACAGATTTGGGACGGATTAAGAATTGAAGATAATGTATTCATTGGACCGAACGTAACATTCACAAATGACAAGAAACCAAGATCAAAGCAATATCCTGATGAATTCGATAAAACTTTAATTAAGGAAGGGGCTTCGATTGGAGCAAACGCAACAATCTTATCGGGGTTAACTATTGGAAGATATTCTATGATTGGAGCTGGCAGTGTTGTTACAAAAAATATTGCCGATAATACTTTATGGTATGGTAATCCAGCGAAATTTGCAGCTTATGTCTGCGATTGCGGAACAAAGCTTGACGAGAGCAAAATCTGCCCTAACTGCGGGAAGAAGTACATATAAAATTTTTTTTAAAAATCTCAGAAAAAAAAATCTGTCTGTTTTAAAAATTTATGTTAATATAAACAATATTGCACAAACTGATTAAAAGAATCATTCAACTTCCTCTTGTTAAAGTCTCATCAATGACATCTATTTCAACCACTGTCAGGATGTTGACTGCATTCATAAGTACTAAAATTGCGGCTATTCTGATTGGTCCGCCAGGGGTTGCCCTTGTTGGGCAGTTGCAAAATTTTTCCTCAATTGTAATGGCAATTGCCACAGGTGGTATAAATACAGGTGTTACAAAATATGTTGCCGAATATAAAAATTCAAAAAATAAAGTCAGATTGTTTGTTAGCACTGCTCTGAGAATCAATCTGTTTCTTTCAGCGATAGTTGGTTTATTGATGATTACTTTGTCAAGATATTTATCGCAAAATCTTTTCCACACTGATGATTATCAAATTGTTCTTATTATTTTTGGTTTTACTATAATATTATATGCCCTCAATACCCTACTACTCTCCATTTTGAATGGTTTCAAAGAATTCAAAAAATTTGTTGTCATTAATATTGCTGCCAGCATAACGGGACTTGTTTTTTCTATCACTTTGATATTCCTACTGGGTATTCTGGGTGCTCTTATTTCAGTAGTAACTTATCAATCTGTCGTTGTCGTAGTAACAATTATGATGTTAACCAAAACAGAATGGTTTAATGTTAGCTATTTTAAATTTGGGTTTAGTAAATTAGCTTTGAAGAAATTTCTTGGTTATACATTGATGGTTCTGGTCTCGGCATTCACAGTTCCAATGTCATCAATAATAATAAGGAATTACATAACAAGCCATTTGTCTTTGAATGATGCAGGGATTTGGGAAGGTATAAATCAAATTTCAGCTATTGTTTTAATGTTTATTAATTCTACTCTAATCACTTATTACATTCCAAGGCTTTCGGAATTGAAGAATGAAAAAGATCTGAAAAAAGAAATATTCACAACAGCTAAATTTGTTTTACCGATTACATTCATAGCTTGCAGTACACTTTTTATTTTAAAAGATATTGTAATTAAGATATTATTCTCTTCTGATTTTTTATTGATGCGTGATTTGTTCCTTTTTCAAATGATAGGTCTTTTTTTGAAATTAGTTAGTTTTCTAATAGCTACATTAATGCATGCCAAGGCAAAGACAAAAGAGTTTGTTGTAACGGAAATTTTATTCTCAGCAATTAATGTTATTCTATCAATAATTTTTATTAATATTTATGGATTAGTCGGTGTAACAATAGCCTTTACAATTAACTATATCCTCTATTTGTTAACTATGATAATTTTGTTTCGTGACATAATATTCTTCAAGCCTTCTACTCCCTAATCAGATATAATCTATTGTCTTCGACTTTGTAAATCACAGGGGCAATAGTGATTTTTGGGTAGCGATCACGTAATCGTTTCACCTCACTCAAGATGAAATCAACTTCGTTGCCGATTTCGAACATTGGTCCATAATGATAGAAATGCTCCTCAGCTTGTTCGGTTGTCCAACCGGCATTTTCAGTCAGTCCTTTGACAAATAAATCCTTTTTTGAAATCAGATTGACCATCCCGCAGTTAGTGTGCCCAATAAGTGCAATATGCCGGACTCCACCAACAGCAATGGCAAAAGAAACCTTAAATTCGCTATATCTAAGGTTTGCACCACCAGTTCTGATGATGAAAGAAAAATTTTCGGGAATATTCAGCATTTTTCGGTTGTCCATACACATACCAATTAATAATTCAGCCGTTTCATACTTATGGTGAGGTGCGTTCAGGTTATGATATTCAATTAATTTGCCAATTGGAGTATCAATATATTCATAAGGTATATCGGTTTTATTTTCAACAGCTATTAATCTATCCATATTATTTAAATTATATTTAAATTAAAATTGCTATTTAATCAAATTAATTTTTTTAAGCAAATATAAAAATGATTATAAAACTTAGTAAAGTTGAAATTGAAGAGCTGACAAAAGAAAGCTTTCCTGAAATTAATAATAGGGATAGAGATGAAATGGCAATTCCATCTTATTCTCATGCAAATCCTTTAATCCGATGGTTGATGTGGAAGAGGCTTGAATACACATTTTTATTATCTCTGGGTGGAAATTATGAGTCAGTTCTTGATTTTGGTTGTGGAGTAGGTGTTTTTCTGCCAACACTGGCTAATAATTTTTCTAATGTTTATGCAATTGATCTCTTCCCACAGTTTGGAATGAAATTGTGCGAGACAAAAGGCTTAAATGTAATTTTCAAAAGAACAATTAATGAAATTGAGGATAATTCTCTCGATGTTATTTTTTCGACTGATGTTCTTGAACACGTTGATAATCTTGATGAGTTAATTAAAAGTTTTAAATTGAAATTGAAACTTAATGGTAAAATAATTATTTCCGGACCGACGGAAAATTTTGTATATAAGATTGGAAGAATATTTGCGGGCTTTGCGGGAAAGGGGGATTATCATCACAGAAATATAGATGATATTATAAAAACTTTTGTAGATAATGATTTTAGGATTGACAAAACAAGGACTCTCCCTTGCAGATTTCCACCATATTTGTTCAAAGTGGTTTCATTCTGGAAGCAGGATTAATTAACCTCTGAAAAGTAAAAACCTTTCGTTCATATCTTCGAGTTTTGAAATTTCATTATTGAGAATAAAATTTAGAGCTTCTCCTGTAAATTTTTCGCCTCTTTCCGTTAAATTTATTATTCCACTTTCTATGGAAATCATGTTGTTTTTTTCAGCAAAATCGAGAATTTTTTTTGCTAAGGATTTATTCCAACGAAAATGACCCTCGGTTAAATGGCTGATTTCCCGTTCTGGTGGGTTGTTATTTGAAAAGCTGTGATTTTTCAGGTGAATCAGAAAAGTTAACAAAGTAAATTCCATCTTTTGTCTTTTTTGCCTCGACATCACAGATATTAAGCCATTATCGGGGGCAAAAAGAAAAACAATAAGAAAAATTAGACCTAAAAGAGAAGCAATAGCTCCTGAAATCGAAGTGTTAGCAAAATGAGCAATCCAATAGCCTCCGATAGCTGAAATAATCGCAATTACTGAGGAATAGAACAGCATTTTCTTTAAATCATTTGTCAGTAAGTAAGCCGAAGCAGGAGGGACAACAATTAAAGCAACTACGAGAATAGCACCAACTGCATTAAAAGCACCAACTGTAGTTAAAGATGTAATTGACATTAAAAAATAGTGAATAACCACAGGGGTGAATCCTAAGGATGCAGCAAGTTCGGCATCAAAAGTGCTGATTTTTAATTCTTTATAGAAAAAAAATAGAAGGAAAAGAGTTAAACATAAAATTCCCAGCATAACCCAAAGGGAAACTGGACCAACGTCAATATCAAAAATGATTAACCTATCAAGAGGTGCATAAGCTAATTCGCCAACAAGCACTGCATCGGTATCAATATGAATATTTCCTAGCTGACTTGAAATAATCAAGACTCCTACACTGAAAAAAGCCGGAAAAACCAGACCTATAGCTGTATCCTCCTTTACTAATTTAGTTTTGGTTATGGATTCTACCACTATTACAGTCAAAACGCCAGTTAATGCTGCAAAAAAAATCAAAATTGGGGAGGAAATATTTTGAGTAATCAAAAAGCCAATGACTATTCCGGGAAGAATAGAATGGCTGATAGCATCGCTAATCATCGCCATTTGTCTTAGGACAAGGTATGTTCCGGGAATTGCACAGGCAACAGCAACAACAACTGCAATCAATTGTATTTCAATCTGAGCTAAACTCATAGACTTTTTGCCTTTTTATATCCTTCTTCTGTTAGTGACCAGTTATTTAAATGTATTTTTATTAATCCAAGGTTTTCCAATTCTTTGAGGCATTTTTTTCTGAAACCTTGCAAATCATTTAATAATTTTATGGAATGAGGATGAGAATAATCTTTGTGAGAGTCAACAATTTCGAGCATCTGTTCAAGGGTCTTGTTGAGTCTCATATTTTTTCGGTTTTTTGAATATCTTAACTGTTGGCTAAGTAAACCTCTTGATGGTGAAAAAACAAAAGACAAAAGAACTAAAGTAATTGCTATCAATACGATTATAGGACCTGTTGATAACCTTAAATTCGATGCACTTATTGCAGTGCCAATGATCCCTGACAAAGCACCAAATAAAGCACTAATTACCATCATAGTGCCGAGCTTATTACTCCATTGCCTTGCAGCAGCTGCCGGAGCAAGCAACAAAGCACTCATCAGAACCACACCAACAGCCTGTAAACCCAACACAATAGCGACAACAATAAAGGAAGTCAGCAATAAATCGAGCAATTGAACATTGAACCCAAGTGTAGTAGCAAATTGAGTGTCAAAAGTTAGAATCTTGAATTCTTTCCAGAATAATAATATTAAAATCAAGGATAAAATGCCAATTATTCCTATAATAGTTAAATCCGAGGGTACAAGTGTTGCAGCTTGTCCAAACAAAAATCTTTCGAGACCTGCTTGGTTGGCGTTTGGTTTCCTTTGAATAATAGTTAGCAGAACAATACCAAATCCGAAAAAGACAGAGAGAACAATTCCAAATGCAGAATCAGATTTCAGTCTTGTATTTTTTGTAATGCTTATTATCCAAACAGCACCCATAATTCCGCTGAGGATGGCTCCAATAATAAAAAGCAGAGTATCTTTGACGCCGGTCAAAAGAAACGCAATTGCAATACCCGGCAATGCAGAGTGAGCAACAGCATCCCCAAGAAGGCTTTGCTTTCTGAGAACTGCAAAACTTCCCAGCATGCCACAGGTTAATCCTATGATTGCAGTTCCGATACTGATTGTTTGAATCGTCAAATCTGTTAATAATAGATTTATATATTCAAACATATTTACTAAAGTATTTAAATATTGATTACTTTTAATGTTTTAAAGTATTTGTCGCACAGATGATATTCCAATTTTGCCCCATCAAGGACAGCTTCAGCAATCTGACTTCCGAACAGTTTGAATACATCGGTTAGTGATTCATCTTTTTCTTTGCCTTCCTGAACAACCATTCTGAATTGATAAACATCATTCTCTTTTAGTAACTGAACTGATACTGCATTTTCGTTACCAAAAAAACCGGATTCGAGCAAAAAGTTACCTAACTTATTTGCCAGTTCTTTGCTAACAGGAGCTTTATAATAAAGTTCGCCCTTGCCAAATTCAAGCTTTTCTCCGTAATTATCGCAACTTTGCAAAAAAAGACTGAGAATTGGAATCAGAACAATTACTATAAGATATTTTCTGAAATTCATTGCCAAGGATATTTTGTTCTTTAATAAATTCATTTAATACCTCACAAAAAAAGTTAATAATAAATTTTTTATTAGCCAAATATAAGAATAAAATTGCAAAGAAATAAAAAAAGGGACAATTAAAGTCCCTTCGAAATTCAAAATTAGAAAAAATTATTTCCAGTCAATTAATAGCGAAAATCGCATAGTATTGGCAAGTGGGTGATTTTCTTCAATTGTATTGATGAAACTAAAATCGAGTCTGAAAATATCATACCTGACACCAGCACCGAAGTTCCAATATTTTCTATTTCCCAATCGAGAAGGTTCGGTGAAGTAACCTAATCTGAGAGCGACAATACTTTCATACCAATATTCTGCTCCAATCGAAAGTTCAGCACCGGGGTTCTGCCAACCTGTTATGAGTGATTTTGGCACAGGGTCAGAGCCAAGAGAATCTCTTTTAACTAACAGTTTTGCAACATCAAGAGCAAATTTTAAGTCATTAAAGTCATCTTTAACGACTGTATAAGCAGCTCCAAGGCGAAGAGTTGTCGGGAGTGGGTCGGATTCGTTTCGGTATGTCATCTTCGGACCTACATTTTGAAGATTAGCACCTAAACTTAATTTGTCTTCAAAAAATCCAAGATCTGTTGGTTTCCAGAGAACTCCCAAATCAAATGAACCACTTCTGCCAGTACCGGCATCACCTTGAGTTGTGATAGTTGCTGGAGCAAGATTTGATTGAATATACCTTAATTGAAAACCAATACCAAGATCTTTGGCAACTATTGTTCCGTAAGATAAACCAACAGCAAATTCGTTTGAAAGGAACTTTCCTGCAACGTTGCCGTTTTCGTAAGTTCTTGTAAATTCACCCAGATTCATAAAAACGAAATTAAGCGCAACAGTTCCGTCAAGCGATTCGATGAATTGTCCGATAGTTCCATAGCTATAGAAAAGGTCTGCATTGAATTGTGGCAACCATCTGGAAAATGAAAGGGCAATTTGACGGTAAGGTGATCTTTCTTCGGGATCATTTACATTCCCAACCCAGTCATGGAATCCAAGCCCGGCAGGGTTCCAGAATATTGCATTGATGTCGTCTGCAATGGCAGTTCCGACCTCGCCCATTCCACTTGATCTGGCATCAGGCGAAATTAAAAGAAATGGTACCGCAGCTCCTCCGGCTTGGGAATATATGTTTGTTGCCGTCATACCTGTTATTAAAGTTATAGTAAGCAGAAGAACGCTTAACCTACTTAATTTCATTTTTTTATTCCTCCAGTATAAAAAGCTTTTGTTATTATTATCCATCATGAAAATTGTTTAAGAAATGAAGAAAATATTTAAAAATTATTTTAAATTCATTAAAATTCCGTATTTAGACGATGAATTACCCCTTTTATCAGTCAAATTAAGTTGATAAATATAAGCCCCGGCTGTTACCATAGCTCCATTGTTATCTCTGCCGTTCCAATGAATTTCGGATGTGTGAACTGAGCTTATTTCCTGTTGTAAAGTTTGAACTAACATCCCCGAAATATTGAAAAATTTTAATTCTGAGTTAAATGGTTCTGAGATATTATGTCTAAATCTTATATTTACCATGTCAGAGAATGGATTGGGATAAGGATAAACATCGCTAATAATAATACCTTCCTTCTCTCCACCAATTCTGAAAAAGGTTTCGGCAACAGAAAACTTATTGAAAACATTCCAAGCTCTGACTCTAACAGTATGACTTCCGGGGGACAGATTAAACAACTGAGTTCTTGCAGTGCCGAATTTTGTTTTGCCTATTGTAGTAGTATATTGATTAGTTAAATCAATTGATTTTGGGTTGTCGTCAATCCAAGCTTCAATCCCATGACCAATACCATTACCTGTTGTGTTAATCCCATAATCATCATAAAGATTTACAATGAGAATAGGATTATTGCTGACTATATCACCGGGAATAAAAGTAGTTGAGTCAAGGAATATTTCGATTCTTGGTTCTGATGGTTCGACATCAAGAATTGATTCAATTCCAGCGACTTTGAAGCACCTTGAAGAACCTTTGGCAAAACGATTATCATCAGAGTAAGAGTAAAGGTTAATTCTACCTGCACCATCAAGGAAGCTTATATCTTCGGGAATAATAAATTCGGCAGTAATCAAACCATTTACCACCGGATAAGTTCCTTTATGCAAAGCTCCGCCATACTTTGTCATACTGTGATTGACACCATCAATATCTCTTAAGATAACATTATAATCAGTGTCTTTCAAAATAATAAAAGCGGTTCCGTTATAGTCAGATATTAATGATGAATCCAGAGGGTTTAATATTCTTGCTTTAAGTTTTACTTTCGAGAGAGCTTTAATGTTTACGGTATCTTTCATATCTCCGATGTATCTTCCATTCAAAGAATCAATAGATATTATAAAATTCGGAATTGGTAATTTTATGGATGGATCTGCAAGAATATTGTATTTTTCATCATTATCATTGATTTTGTATTGCTTGATATAGTAATATGCTTCACCAATAGTAGGATAAAGCTGAGTTGAAGGTTTTCTGTTTAATAATTCTTTATAAAAAGACTGGTTGATTTCCTCATTCCAACCAGCATAAACCACCCGAGTAGCAGAGAAAATTCCGATTGCCCCACCAATACGACTTAATACAAGCTCTTCAGCACCACTTCTTGTATCCGGCATATCAAACCTTCCAAAGTCACAGGTTGCTGCAGTAGTAAAGAAATATTTACCTGAATTTTTCATCATAGGAATGGTTTTATCACGATCGAAAACTTCTTCGTGAGCCCAAACACGAGGATTCCCATGCCCAATCCAGTTTAAGATTATAGAGCCACTCGTGTTGATAGTTGAAACTAAATCCTCAGTGGCTCTCGGACGTCGGCGACCATTAGGAATATTTTCAGTTGGATAATCAGGCAGATAAATCTTTTTGATATTGAAATCATCGCTGATATATCTTCTTGCAAGTATTTCAGAAGCATTAGTATGCTGAGTGAGATCACTCGACGAACCAGCTTGCGGGCTATCGTCGGCTACCAAAGTTATATTGGTTCTCCATTGATCAATTGATGAATTATTTTCGTAGTTCCTGATTTTTTCAACCATCCACTCGCCGTTAGTAGGTGAATCAATTGGAAGCCTTCCTATTGCAAGGTCAATTCTTCTGTCGTCTCCAACAATTCTCGCAAAATAGTCATCGGAGGTAAAGGATAAAGTAGCAGAATAATAATCCTTTGACGGTTCGATTGATTCATAAGGGGGAACAAAATTTGTTACATTAAGCTTTAAGATGTTTTTATAGTCATAATGACCGTCGCCCCAGAGAAGCACGTATTTGGGTTTAACATCCCATTTGGAAAAAGAATGAGCTAAAAAATCCCTTATTGCAGTCGGGTCAGGAACCCCATAAGCAAATTCATTATAAATATGATCGGTTTGGACCACTGTAACTTTGTAAATTCCCTTCGATTCACGATAAGATTTGTAATTGTTTGCCGATTTTAGCAATGAGGGATGCGTAATAACAATTAAGTCAGAGTTTGCTTTATTTTCTCTTAAGTTTACAAATTCAATTTGTTCCAGCTTAGGAATGTGAAATTCAGAAGCAATACAAAACTTTTGAGGTTTATTTTTTTCAAGATTTACTCTGAAATTAAATATACCGCCAGTATTTGATAAATTTTTTATTTGTTGAATGTTTTTTATATCAGTGACGTCGAGTCCGATGATTTCACCTGAGAAATTGGTGAAATTATACTCTGTAATGCCTTCTAAAGTTGGGTCGGAAAAGAAGTTTATCCTGTTGTTTATAGCTATCAAACTTCTTGGGTAATGGATTTCGTACCAGTTGAAAAATGGAGTAGCCTGAGTAAGATTTGAATTTGAATATGTTATGCTTAACCAAGCTCTGTCGTCGGCTGATGTTAGATTTGCAGGGGAAATTAAACTTACAACCCGATAAATTCCATCGGTGTATTTATCGGTATCGCCCGAAACAACAACAGAGCCTAATTCCCTTTTACTATCGAAGAATTTGAAAGTGCCGTTTGTTGTAGAGCGATGTGCCACTTGAAAACGGTATAAAATGTTGTTACCTTCACTTCTGTCAAGATTATACAAGATAACAGGAGCTAAGTTAAGCGGAAATATGTTACTGCCCAACCATAATCTGCCCGAACCACCGATAAAGGCATTAGTAAATTCCTCCACATAGAATTCCCTTTGAATGTGATTAATAGGTTTATTCTGAACCTCGCCATAAGGTGGTTCAATAATCTGTAATCTCTTGCCAGTATTGCCTCCCCAGGTTAGTAGAAAAGAATTTGTATTTGTGTAATAGTTGTTATAACTAACAAATGCATCATTAGAATATTTGAATCCTTTGGCTGCAGTAGCATAAAATATAATTGATTCAAGAGAGCCATCAGATTTTGTCCTGACAATTATGGGGATTTCATTCAACTGATTTTCTAATGCCTTACTGACTGCCTCTGGAAGACTCTCCCCTTCTCTTCCGAAGACTTTTATTGTACTCAAATCATTATTAGCGATTTTGTAACCAATCGCATTCAGCATATCGGCAGAAATTTTTTGAATTCCTTCTTTTTCTATATTTATCTTGACCCATGTGCCTGAGCTAAGAGCCAGAAGACTTTCTTTTTTTCCACTTTTCGTTTGATTTTCAGGATAGAAAAGCCAATTATTTCCAACTTCGTGGTTTAAAGTAAAATCAAAATCGTCTTCTGTCTGTTTGCTGACACTATGATCAGTAGAAACTTTTGGTTCATTAGAGAATTGAATTATTAAATCTATTCTTTCTGGTATTTTTAAACTGCTGATTGCTTCGTCAAAATCTGCAATTTTTATTTTTAAATGTGCAATGTGTCTGTTCCTTGCAATTCCATCGTAATGGAGAGCTATATCGGGAGAAGATTTCTTAGAATTAGATAAATTTTCAAAGGCAGACCAATAACCATTACTACTTTTTATAATATTAAAAGAATGAATAAAGGATTCAGACTGATAAAATTTGCTAACGGAGCTGAGTTTGAAGCCATCAGCTGAAGGGACAGTGAGATTTACAAATGTATATATAGAAATAGGGTTACCATCTTTATCCTTATCAATAAAACTCGTTTCAATATATGGTATTATATAATGTTTATTATTGATTTCAACTGTGTCGAATCTCGATGCATTCGGATAATAGCTTAATGAAAGTTCGTTTTGGTTTGAACTATGCACAACAAAGTTGGAATACCTAAAAGCGAAAGCTTGATGGCAGAATATAAACAGAAAAACTATTATTCCAGAAAATGATAAATACCGTTTTACTGACATATTTTTTTTATTCATTTAACAAAAAAAATACAAACAACTATGTTTATAATTTGTTACAAAATTTAAAACGGTATTTAAGTCCGATAGGCTTTCTCTGTAATAAATAAATTAAAAAAAGCAAAATAAAAATAAATTGCTGAAAATCAAATAAAAAAACGTTTTCATAAAAAAAAGATTTTAATTTGTTTTATCGTTAAGAAAGAAATGATAAAAAAAAACTGATTCTGGAATGACTAATAAGACCAACGATAAAGTATCTCTGGTAAAATAAATGGACTCAAAGCTTTGTGGCATAATTAAACGTGCTATTGGGGAAGTCATAGCCCAACCAATAGTAAAGAACAATCCAATAATAATAACCGCCAAAACGCCATCCCTAAATCTTCTTGATTGCCAGTTTTTTGTGAAAGCATAAAGTGCCCCCACAATATGTAAATGAAAGATTAATAATTCAATCATTTTTTATAATTTTGAATTAATAAAATTTCAATTTAATAATTATGGTTCAATTATGGAAAAAGCAAATAGCTACTGCATCGTCTTCGTTACCATCAATTCTTTTGAATCTGCCAAAAGAGTATCGAAGGTATTGGTTAACGAAAAGTTAGCCGCTTGTTGCACCATTATCCCCAATTCGATTTCATTTTATGGTTGGAAGGGAACATTGCACGAGAGAAATGAACAGATGATAATAATTAAGACAATAGAAAATAAATTGATTCCCCTCAAAGATAGAATTCTTGAACTGCATAATGACGATGTTCCCGAATTAATTTCAATTAATATGAATTACGGTTTGTCATCTTATTTAAACTGGATTTCAACTTCTTTGCTCGAAGAAAATGAATAAATAATGTCGGGAAAACAAAAAAAGAGAGAATATAAACTAGAAAATTCAAGTTATAAAGCCATTAGGGAATGGCGTGAAGATGACCGTCCAAGAGAAAGATTAATGAAGCACGGTGCTGAAACTTTGTCAGATGCTGAGTTGATAGCAATTTTAATATCCAGCGGTGCCAAAGGTTTCTCGGCTATTGATGCCGCAAGATTGCTTTTAGAAACTCACGAAAATCTGGAAAATATTAGCGCCTGTGATTATAGCCAATTTAAGCAAATAAAGGGGATTGGTGCAGCAAAAGCTGTAAAATTGGCAGCTGCATTTGAATTGAGCAAAAGAATTAAATTGACTGATTTTAGAGATAAAGATATTATCAAAACACCGGATCCTTTGGCTGAAGCTTACATTCAAAAATTTAGAGGCTTAAAAAAAGAAATATTTATGATTTTGCTGTTAAATTCAGCAAATCAGGTTTTTCGTGAAGTGAAAATAAGCGAAGGAAGTCTTAATGCCAGTATTGTTCACCCAAGAGAAGTTTTTAAAATAGCCATTACCGAAAGTGCTGCTTCCATAATTCTTATGCATAATCATCCTTCCGGTAATTTAACACCCTCCAAAGAGGATATAAATATTACAAAGCAAATGATTGAAGCAGGAAAAATTTTAAATATCAGTGTGCTTGACCATATTATCATTGCCGGTGAACGATTTCTTAGCTTTGCAAGGGAAAATCTAATTTAGTAAAAATCATAAATAAAATTTTTTTATTCTGACTTAACCTGCTCTTCAATTAATTTTTTAACTGTATAATTGGTAGTTGAGAAAACCTCTTTATAGTTTATATCCAAATAATCATCAAGCAATGTAATCCCTGATGAAATCGAGGAAAGGTTTTTTTCAGAGCTTTGAATTTCTTCCTTGCGTAAAATTATATGTTTGACTTTATTTTTCTGTAGATCACTAATAATTTCCAATTGAACATTTTCAGTTGTTACCTGCCCGGGTGATAATTCGTGATATTTGGTTCCAGACGGGCGATTCAATACAAAATACATCATAACATCATTAATATAAACAATGTCATGCCTTAAGTTTCCTATAAAAATATTTTCGTTATAACGAACATTTTCTTTGAAAAAATTATAGATAGCATTTAATTCAAAAGCCCTACCTTGATCAACTAAAATACCATTCATTCTTGGAATGTTCAAAAGGACAAGTTTTTTTGTGTTTTGTTCAAATTTTTTATAAATCGGCACAGAAAGCAGGAAAAGTGTCAGTATGACATATGATACTTTTATCCATTTGTTCTTGCCCAATTTGTTTATTAAATAAACAAATAAAATTGAAGAAATAAACAGAGTAGGCAACAAATGTTCAATGTCTGACCTTATTGAGGCTTGAAAATAAAATAAAAGCCCTGCAATTACAATATGAATAGTTGTCAATTTTTTGACATTATTCTGATTCTTGTTCTTAAAATTTATTATGATTGTCAAAAGATATATTAAAAGAGGAAAATAAAATACAATACCTGACCATAATAAATTCAGCCTGAATGATATTGAACCATTCTCCAAAAATACACCGATAGGATTGGGAAAGGGCAAACTCCGATAGTCAGGAAAAATTTTTGACGGAAAAACAATAAGTTGCTCGTATGTATTGTTAAAACCACTTAGTAAAACTATTGTAAGATAAACTGGAATAAATATCAGACTGAAAGATGCAATATGGACTAAGAATTGTTTAATCTGACTTTTTGTTGCGGACCTGTTTTGTGTTTTATCAATAATTTGAACAAGCAGATTACTAAAAATAGCATATGTGCCAATATCCAAACGAAAAATAGATGTGAGCCCCGCAAAAATACCCGAAAGAATCAGAAATTTTAACAATCCCGAAAATAGCCAACGATGCAGGAAATAAAAGGATGTTACAGCTAAAAGGATCGAAGTCCCCATAGCTGTGCCATACATAGTTGAATAAGAAATAAAAAAAACATAAATAATTGGCGAAATTATTGAAATTAATGAATCAGTCAGTTCGAAACTTATTCTAAATAAGATAATCGCCGATATAAAAAAAATGAGAACGCTGATAATTCTTTCTGCTATAAGCTCAAACCCAAGGATATTGAACACCAGAGATAACAAATAATACTGTCCTGGAGGATAAATTGACCAGAAGTCACAGTAAGGGATATCGCCTTCAGCAACCCGACTGGCTCCATAAACTGCAATGCCTTCATCATAAATTTTGTAGTCATAATTGAAGCCTGAAACAAGATAGATAAACAAACAAGAGAAAATAATAATCATAGGAAGATTATTCTTGTTTATATATCTTTTAATCAAATTCATAGCAATAAAAGAAAAATAATTCTTGTTCAAAAAACTGTTTTTGTTATATTGTAAATTACATATTTAATTCATTACGGAAAAAATGAGCTTTTTCAAAAATATAAAACTTCATACCTGGATTTTAATTGGAATTTTAACAGCTTCAACATCAATTCTGCGCTGAACGCCGGAACTCCCTTCTCCAGAAAAGGGGTGTGATCCGACCCGCCCGGACCGCCGCGGCCGGACTCGATATTTTTTGTCATATCCGGAGGCAGCTTCTCCATCAGGGTCGCCCAGACCTGAGGTCCGTAGTATTCT
>CALHRB010000023.1 GCA_938038165.1 Candidatus Kapaibacterium sp.
AAAAAGAAACAAAATTTGACATCTATCGAATTGACATGGAGTTTAAAAGCTCTAATAAGCAATCCGATATCAAAGGTCTCGAATTGCTTCAGGATTATAATAATTATTATCTCTCTCATTGTCCTGAAGGCATTATACACGTCAGGAAATTCAAGAAAGTGCATTACGAGAATGTTTATGAAAAAATTGATTTTGTTTTGTATGTAAATAATGAGGGGAAAGTACAATATGATTTTATTGTTAAGCCCGGGGGCGATCCACAAAACATTAATTTTGTTTTTAAGGGTGCTGAAAGCATCAAAATCAAGGATGATGGAAGTTTAATCGTCAATACACCCTTTGGAAATATTGAACAAGGAAAGCCATATTCTTATCAGGATAGTCCTATCCAATCTGAATTTATTCTAAACAAAGATAATTCAATTTCATTCAAAGTTGCTGAATATGACCTGAACAAGCCATTAATAATTGACCCACCCACAAGAATCTGGGGTACTTATTATCAGGGAAATGACTATGAAATCGCTTACTCGGTTGCTGTTGACAGTTATGGCTATATTTATTTTACAGGTGAAGCCCTTGCTACATCAAATATTGCAACTGCCGGTTCTCATCAATCAACAATAGGTGGATATCGTGATGGCTTTTTAGCAAAATTTAACAGCAACGGTGAAAGACAATGGGCTACCTATTACGGTGGTTCTGATTACGATCATTTCAATAACATTGCTATAGATGGATCTGATAATATTTATGCTGTCGGACAAACATCCTCAACAAATGCAATTGCAACTGCCGGTTCTCATCAATCATCATTCGGTGGTTCAAGCGACGGATTTATCGTGAAATTTAATATTTCAGGTGTTAGGCAATGGGGAACTTACTATGGAGGTTCAGATTTAGACTGGTGCAACTCAATTGAATCCGATGCTTCCGGCAATATTTATGTTTGTGGAACAACTCAATCAAGCAACAATATAGCAACAACCGGCTCACATCAGTCAACTTACGGAGGGGATTATTCGGACGCTTTTCTTGTTAAGTTTAACAGCTCTGGTGTTCGCCAATGGGGAACGTATTACGGAGCATCAGGCGGAAATGAATTTTACTCAGGTGAGCCCGGCACCGATTGGGGAATATCTGTTTCAGTAGATCCAAGTGGTTATGTTTACTTAGGTGGCTTAACTTTTTCAGATAGTTTGGCAACAGCTGGTAGCTATCAATCATCATTGAGAGGATCTGTGGATGCAATTCTTGTCAAATTCTCCAGTACCGGAGTCAGGCAGTGGGCTACGTATTATGGTGGAGGCGGGGATGACTATTGCGATAGGATTGATAATGATGAATCAGGAAATGTTTACTTGAGTGGAATAACTCATTCTACAGTATATATTTCAACAGAAGATGCTCATCAGACAGATTTTGCCGGGGAAGTTAATGACGGTTTCTTAGTTAAGTTTAATTCCTCTGGAGCAAGACAATGGGGAACTTACTACGGCGGTTTTAACTATGAAATACTTGCAAATGTATTTGTTGAAAATAGCAACAAAATTCATCTTGTCGGTGGGACATATTCCAATAGCCAAATAGCCACAGCCGGTTCACATCAATCAACTTATGCAGGTGGATGGGGCGATGGATTCTGGGCAGAGTTCAATTCATCAGGTGTTCGTCAATGGGGAACATATTACGGTGGTAGCGGTGAAGATTATCTTGTTGGCTTTAGTCATAATGGCAATGGTAGTTATTATTTATGCGGTGCTACTACATCTTCGTCAGGAATTGCAACAACCGGTGCTCATCAGACTTCACCCGGTATTGGTGAATCTTCTGCCTTACTTGTCAAATTCGACGGAGAAGAACCCGGTAATACAATTACGATAACAAATGTTAGCAAGACTACTCATTGCCTTGGTGAAGCATTTACGGTCAATTATACCTTAACAGGAACTTTTGTAACAGGAAATTCATTTACTGTTCAACTATCAAATGCATCCGGGTCTTTTGTTTCGCCATCAACAATAGGAACAATAAACGGTACAACAAGCGGATCTATTGATTGCTACATTCCTTATTCTGTTCCCGAAGGTACCGGTTATCGAATTAGAATTGTCAGCAGTAATCCAAGTGTAACAAGTCCTGACAATGGCGAGAATCTCACAATAAATTTAACTCCGGAAGTTAATATTATCGGAGATGATTTTGTATGTGCAAATAATACTTATAATTATTCAGCAGAAAATGAATCTACATCCTACCAATGGATAGCCGAAAACGGGACTATAATAGGTTCATCAACGTCAAATCAAGTTTCAGTAACATGGGGCTCAGCTGATTTTGGTACTTTGAAATTGATCCAAACAAATTCTGCTGGATGTAAGGATAGTATAGTAATAAGTATTTATATAATCGAACCCTCGAATATCGAATTATTCGGGGATGAGGAATTGTGTCTTGGAGAAACAGGTTATTACACAGCAAGTATTGGTGGAGGAGAATTTTTTGGCTTTTATTATGGTGAGACGTTTAAATGGATAGTTACTGGAGGCACTATAATCGGACCCGATAATCAAAAATCAGTCGAAATTATATGGACTAATCCCGAGATCAATAAAGTGAAAATTATTGTAAGCAATCAGATGGGTTGCAAAGATTCTGTTGAATTAGACGTAATAATAAATGATCAACCTGAAAAACCCGAAATCTCTTCGAACCCTGGTATGCTTGTTTCAAATTGTACAGAATTCAATCAGTGGTATTTGGATGGCGAACCTATATCCGGCGCTAATGATTATATATATTTGCCAACTGAAACGGGCAATTATCAAGTTCAGTGCATTGATGAAAATGGATGTGAATCAGAACTATCAGATGAGTTTTTCTATCAAGTTGCATCCAATTCTATTTCAATTATGAGTATCTCTGGCACTAACTTTTGCACCGGAGATAATTTGAATGTTACGGTTGAAACTTCTGGCGCCTTTTCTCCAACTAACATTTTTACTTTGCAACTCTCAGATAGGTTTGGCAATTTTTCAATCCCACAGGATTTAGGAACAGTAACGGGACCGATAATAAATTCAATAAATGTCATATTGCCACATACAATTATTTCTGGGAATGGATATAGGTTAAGAGTTATCTCGAGCGATCCAGTTGTTATTGGTACTAACAATGGTGAGAATATCACAATGGGCCAGACCCCCACTCCACAAATCACTGGAAACACACAAATTTGCATCAATCAAACAATTCAATATACTGCGAACCAGTTTGACGGATTTTACCAATGGCAGGTAAGTGGAGGAACAATACAAGGAACTTCAACTACAGATAAAGTAACTGTAAAATGGGGAAGTACACCACCAGCAAGTTTAACTTTAATAGAAACATCATTAGTTGGTAATTGTCAGACCATTATGTCAATACCAGTTCAATTCGTGTGCTTCCCGCCCGATGTATTGACTTTAGGAGTGCTTAATCTAACCGGGACAGTTGCTGATCTTGGTGGTAATGTTATCAATGATAATGGATCCCCCGTGTTTCAGCGAGGTATCTGCTGGAGTATTTACAATTCAAATCCGACAATTAATGATTATATTACAAGCGAGGGAAATGGAGTGGGTGAATTTAACAGCATTACTTCTAATTTGCCTTCGGGAACTACAATCTTCTTCAGAGCTTATGGAATAAATGAAGCAGGCGTCGGATATGGTGAGGTGTTAATGTTTACAACACCAAACCTTAATATGATTGAGATTCACTTAGATCCGAAAGTTGTTTGTGAAGACCAGCCTGCTGAACTTGGCTCTATTGATGCGATAACAGGCGGATCGGGTGAGTACAACATTCGATGGATACCCAGGAGCGGACTGATTAATGAAACTACGATGAATCCAACTTTAACCAGGGCGAGATTTAGCGGTTATTATATCCTTGAAGTTACTGACTATCAAACAGGTGAATATGCACAAACTGTGATGCTGCTTATTGTTAATCAAAAACCCGATATTTCGTTGCCGACAACAAAATATAGCATCAAAAGAGGTGAGTCTGTCCATTTAGGTGATGGTTTAGAGTTAAGAAATGGCACCCCACCTTTCACTTATCTCTGGACTGATAGAATTAATTTCCGCTCCGAAGAGTCAAATCCAACAGTGAGTCCTCAGGTTACAACAAGATACTTTTTGACCGTAACTGATGCCGACGGGTGTTTTTCGGATGAATGGACAATTATCGTTCAAGTCCTCAGAAGAAAGAATACAGAAGGTTCTGCTTTAGTATTTGATAGTGGAACTATTCAAATTTATCCTAATCCAGCAAATTCCTCATTCGTTGTAAATGCTAATTTTGAGGAGGAAAGTAATTTTGAACTGAAATTATTTGATATATTGGGAAGGCAAACTATCAATTTCAATAGAAATAATGTTACCGAGATTGAAGAAAGCTTCAATATAGATAGTTTAACATCAGGTTTGTATCTGATAAAACTCAAAATCAATGGTGAAGAAATGATTTACAAGCTCATTAAACCTTAAATCGATCAAACTTTTATTATTGCAGAAAGGCTGTCTCAAAAGGGCAGCCTTTTTAATTCAAATTTGTTCAAAGAGTATAAAAAAAAATTTATATTTTGCACCTGCTTTTGTTTTAAGAAGGGGGAAAAATGGCAGATTTTGTTCATCTGCATAATCATACACACTATTCTTTATTAGACGCAGCCTGCACTGTAGACAATTTAGTAAAAGCAGCATGCGAAGATGGACAAAAAGCATTGGCTCTGACAGATCATGGCGTTATGTTCGGCTGTCTTGAATTTTACGATAAAGCAAAGAAGAAAGGCATTAAACCAATCCTTGGATTTGAGGCTTATGTTGCAAATGGAAGTAGATTTGATAAATCAGCCGGCAAAAAAGATACAAGAAAAAAAAACTATTACCATTTGGTGCTTTTAGCCAAAAATCTACAAGGTTATAAAAATCTGATTAAGCTAACAACATTAGCACATACAGAGGGTTATTATTACAAACCTCGCATAGATGAGGAACTGCTTGAAAAATATCATGAAGGAATTATAGCTTGTTCCGCTTGTATTAATGGAGTGGTAAATGCACATTTGATTGCTGGAGATTACAAAATGGCTTATGAAAAAGCAAAATTTTATCATCAACTTTTCGGCGAAGATTTTTATTTGGAGTTACAACATCATCATCTGGCAGAAGATGAAGTAATTTTGAAAGAGGTTCCAAAAATAGCCGAAGAATTAAACATAAAATTGGTTGCTTCGAATGATGTTCATTATATCAAGCAGGAACACGCAATAGCTCATAATGTCTATCTTTTTATAAAGGATGCCACAGCTTCGAATTCGGGTCAGTTGGATATCAGACAATTGAGATACAGAACTCCGGAAATGTATTTTAAATCTACCGAACAAATGGTTGAGCTTTTTAAGGATTATCCTGGTGCAATATCAAACACTGTTGAAATAGCTGAAAAATGCGAATTGAATTTCGAGAAAAAGAATTTTATGCCAGCATTTCCAATTCCAGAAGAGGATAGTAACCTTTCCCCTGATGAATATCTGAAAAAGCTGACCTACGAAGGGCTAAAGCAAAGATTCAAAGAGATAACTCCGGAAATTAAGGAAAGAGTTGATTTCGAATTAGGAGTTATTGAAAAGATGCAATTCCCGGGATATTTTTTAATTGTGCAGGATTTCATTAAAGCCGCAAAAGCAAAGGGGATTAGAGTAGGACCGGGACGAGGCTCAGCAGCTGGCAGTTTGGTTGCTTATGCCTTGGGAATAACTAATATTGACCCTTTAAAATATGACTTACTATTCGAAAGATTTCTTAATCCTGACAGAATATCTATGCCCGATATAGACATAGACTTTTGTGATGTAAAAAGAGATCAAATAATTGAATACGTAAAAGAAAAATACGGTCAATCAAGCGTCGCACAAATTATCACATTTGGTCAGTTGTCAAGCCGGCTTGTTCTGAAAGATGTCGGAAGAGTATTGGGAGTTCATCACAGCGAAATTAATAAAATCACTTCAAAAATTCCTGTTGTGCTTGGCAAAGTTACTCCACTTGAAGCAGCACTTGAGTTGCCAGATTTACAGGATTTAAAAAACACATCAGACAAAAAGTTACAGGAACTGATTGAATATTCAAAACTTCTCGAAGGACTATATCGCAATACATCTACTCATGCAGCAGGTATAGTTATTACCCCAGGTGATGTTGACGAATTTGTTCCTCTTTATAAACCCTCATCTCAAAAAAGTAATGGCAGTGAAGTTGCCACTCAATATAGTATGAAAGACCTCGAAAAGGCAGGGCTTTTGAAGATGGATTTCCTTGGCTTGAAAACACTCTCTGTGATTGATAGAACTTTGGAATTAATAAAAAAAGACTTTGGTGTTGATGTTGATATAGACAATATTGACTTAGAAGATGAATTGACCTATGATTTGTTTTCAAGAGGGGAAACTAAGGGAGTATTCCAGTTTGAATCAACGGGTATGCAAGAATACTTGAGGCAATTGAAACCAAGAAACATCGAGGAAATAGCAGCAATGAATGCTCTTTATCGTCCCGGTCCGATGAAAAATATTCCTGAATATATTGAAAGAAAGTTTGGTAGAAAGAAGATTGAATACTTGCATCCAGTGATGGAAAAATCGCTCAAAACAACTTACGGTATAATTGTTTATCAGGAACAGGTGATGCAAATTTCAGTTGATTTTGCTGGTTTTACTCTTGCACAAGCTGATAACTTAAGAAAAGCTATGGGTAAGAAAGACCACGTTGCTATGGAAAAGATGAAACCACTTTTTATCGAAGGGGCTATTAACAAAGGACATGACAAAAAATCAGCTGAAGAGCTTTTCGAGCTTTTCCAAAAATTTGCTGATTATGGATTCAATAAAGCTCATTCAATTGCTTATTCAATTTTAGCTTTTCAAACAGCGTGGCTTAAGGCACATTATCCGGCACAGTTTCTGGCTGCTTATATGTCAAGCGAATTAGCAAATCTTGACAAAATTGTTATTTTTATGGAAGAAGCCAAAAATTTGGGAATTCCTGTTCTCCCGCCTGATGTAAACAGATCGGAAGCAACATTTACCACTTACAATAATACAATTTTATTTGGATTGGCTGCAATCAAAAATGTAGGCGTCAATGCTGTTGAAAGTATTATTGAAGCCCGAAAAGAAAAACCTTTCAGTTCATTTTTTGATTTCGTTGCCAGAGTTGACACTAAATTAATTAACAAAAGAACGCTCGAATCGTTGGTTTGTGCTGGAGCTTTTGATTCAATACTGCAAAACGGCCGAGCAACGCTTTTTACAGCAATTGAGTCTGCTCTTGAATTTGGACGTGCCGTTCATGAAAAAAAGTCTGTCAATATGGATAGTTTGTTTACAGGTGACGACAATGAGCTTAAAGTCGCTGAACCTAAACTGAATGTTATTCCAGAATGGGAACAAAAGAAATTATTGGAAAAGGAAAAGGAATTCCTGAATTTTTATATTAGTGGTAATCCCCTCTATCAATATCAACCTTTAATTAATTCGCTTTCAACGATATCATTAAGCGATTTTGAAACGAATTTGAACGGCGAAGTCGTTAGAGTTTGTGGACTTATTACAAATATCAGATCTGGTATTGATAAGAATCAAAAACCAATTGCTTTTGTAAAACTCGAGGATATTACTGGTTATGCAGAATGTATTTTCTGGAGTGAAAATTATCAAAAATACAGAGATTTAATAATTCAGGATGCATTGGTTGTAGTAATTGGTAAGCTTGAGGTTGACAACAAGTCAATGAAGATAGTTGTTAATGAAGTTTTAACTCCTGAAGAAGCTGTAAGAAAATATATTAAAAGTGTTACAATGAATATTTTTGTTGATAAGTTTGAAGAAAGTAATTTACATAAGTTTCACTCAATCTGTAATGACAATTCTTCGAGCATAAAAATTATTTTTAATACCTTTTTTGATTCGTCTCTGTCAAGTTATGCAGTATATGAAGCTGAAAATATCAATTTACTGATAAATGAGAATAGTATAAGTATAATGACTTCAATATTTGGAAGGAACAACATAAGACTTGACCAAAAGTAAAAACACTTAATATTAAAATTTTTCGTGTTAATTTTTTATTAAAAAGGAAATAATATGCAATTTTTTAAAACAATACTTTCGGCTATCATTGCATTAGTCATAGCATTTTTGATCATGATTTTTATTTTTTCTTCAATTGGAGCAGCCATAAAAATTATGTTTAATTTGATGTATCTCATATTAGTTGCTTTCATTGCGCTGCCTTTCTTTGTTATAATTAAGAAAAAATTATTGAAATAATTAAAACTTAGCTTTACAATGAAAAATATAAAAGTTATAACTGCAATAATACTGTTTTTTTGTGCTTCAATTTCGATGTTTTCACAAGCCGTTTATCAAAGAGCAAGCGATTACACCATTAATTTAGCAAGAGCCTTCGGACGTGAATTATTCGAAATGAACGGAGTTCCTTATCTGCAACCTCTAGTCGAAACAATAAATTCAACATCGAATTCAGGATTTTTCAACAGAGCTTATGTTCCAAAAACGGTTGAGAAGCCATATTTCAGAGTTGCTCTAAAAGGAATGCTTGGTTTTGTCAGGGATGATATGAAAAACTATGAGCCCAATATGCCAAATGAATCTCTCAACCTGGATAAATTATCAAAATATATTAATTATTCAATTGACCTAAGCAATCCTCTAAGTCCAAAATTTATAGTAACAGGAATACCTGACACAGCTGCATTAATTTTATATGCATTCAAAATTTATGCTCATCGAGGGCTTGAAACAGATTTAATTAAGTTGCCCAAAAGCGCACCAACAATTTTAGGTTATGATGAAAAAGATATTTATATCCCAAGATATGCTATTGACAGCCTCGTCAAAAATTATCCGGTAATTCCGATAATCAACAAACCACTTTTTGATGTGCTTCCCGATTCTTTAAGAGCTACTATCTTAATGGCAGTCGGGCAATTCCCTGAATATTTTTCCTTGCCAAAGGGAGGGAACATAAACAGTATAATTGCTGGTGTCCCGCAATTTGAAATTGGTTCGTTATATGGAACAGAATTGCTTCTGAGATTTATTCCACCTGTCTATATGGGCGAAAACATCGGTAATTTTGCTTTCTGGGGCTTAGGTTTGAAGCACAGCCTTTCGCAATATTTTGAAAGCCCTATTGATATTGCTTTTCAGACTGTTTATCAAGGAACTTATTTGAAAAACAGTGTTGGAGTAACTAATTCAGAGTTAAAAGCTCTTGCAACAATATGGGACTTTAATCTCGAATTTGGCAAGAGGTTTGAAAATGTTTTAGATTTTTATGCCGGTTTCTCGTATGAGTTACTTTCAATCAAATCGGACTTTACTTATTTTTTACCCATTGAGACTCAAGCCCAGTTGGGACTTCTGGAAATGATAAAAATTGGAGAAACTCCAAATGGTCAGCCAATTTATAGGATCTTACCACCCGATGCGTCAAGAGGTTTTCCGGGTGATACTGAATCGCAAAAAACCAATGTTAATATTAATGACGAAAACTTTAAATTCATTTTTGGGGTTTCAAGAAGTTTCGGACCTTTCACTATTTTTTTGGATTACAGCCTGAGCAAATTCAATATTTTGTCTGCAGGGCTTGAATTTACATTTTAATATGAATAGGAGAATATGCCAGTTATAATTGATGGAAAACTCGTTTCAAACCAGATAAAAAATGAGTTAAAAGAAAAGACACTGAAACTTTTTAATGAACGAAATATCATTCCTGGATTGGCTCTATTACTTGTAGGAGACGATCCTGCTTCTAAAATTTATGTTTCTTCGAAAGAAAAAGCTTGTGCAGAAATTGGCTATAAATCAGTCGTTAAAAGAGTTCCCGCTGAAACCAGAGAATTCGATGTGCTGAAACAAATTGATGAATGGAATCAAGATGCAACAATACATGGTATTTTAGTTCAGTCTCCATTACCACCACATATTGATTCGAATAAAGTCATAATGAGAATCAGACCCGACAAAGATGTGGATGGCTTCCATCCAGAAAATATGGGTAGATTGATAATTGGGTTACCTGGCTTTCTCTCCTGCACTCCCGCGGGAATTATGGAACTTTTGAAAAGATATGAAATCAATACTCAGGGTAAGCATGCTGTGGTTCTTGGAAGAAGTAATATTGTTGGTAAGCCCATAGCTAATTTGCTATATCAGAAAAATAAAAATGCAAATTCTATTGTTACTATTTGCCATACCGGAACAAAAGACTTCGGATACTTTACCAAACAAGCTGATATTTTGATTGCTGCAATGGGAGTCCCCGAATTAATAAAAGCAGAACATGTTAAAGAAGGTGTGGTTATAATTGATGTTGGAATCAATAGGATTGAAGATCTATCAAATCCTAAAGGATACAGATTAACTGGTGATATTGATTTTAATAGCGTTTATGCAAAAGCAAAAGCTATAACACCTGTCCCGGGCGGGGTTGGACCTATGACAATCGCTATGTTACTTCAAAATACTTATTTATCAGCCACAGGCTCAATTAAGTTTTACTGATTATGTCACTTATAGTTCCTAAAATTTACGAAGACGATTACTTGTTAGTATTATCTAAACCAGCAGGTTTTCTGACCTTACCCGACAGATATGACAGACAAGCTCCTAACTTAAAAAACTACCTTGAAAAAAAATATCAAGAAATATTTATTGTCCACAGGCTTGATAAAGATACTTCAGGTGCTATTATCTTTGCAAAAGATTCTGAAACACATAAATTATTAAACCAACAATTTGAACAAAATTTGATAACAAAAATTTATCATGTAGTTGTTTCAGGTGTGATTGTTGACGACGAAGTGAAAATTGATATACCAATCACTCAGGACTACCGCAAACCCGGACGATCAAAACCGTCGGCAACCGGTAAAGACTCTTTAACTGTTCTCAGGGTTCTCGAAAGATTCCGAAACACTACATTAGTAGAATGCAATCTCGTTACCGGCAGGCATCATCAAATTCGTGTTCACTGCTCTGCCATTGGTCATCCTCTTCTTGTTGACGAATTCTATGGTCGAAGCGATGCTTTCTTTTTATCATCAATAAAGAGAAAGTATAATTTTAAGAAGGATGAAGTTGAACGCCCACTCATTTCAAGGGTTACCATGCACTCTTATTCGGTTAACTTTCAACATCCTGTTACAAACGAAAGAATGTATTTTACCGCAGAGTATCCAAAAGATTTTGAAGCTCTGATAAAAATGCTAAGAAAATATAACAAGATATCAGTCTAATAAATTCTTTCTCCTCTTACAAAAGTTGCTATAACTTTTGCAGTTTGGACTTTTTCCTTATCTAATTCAAATAAGTTCTTGTCGAGAATTGTTAGATCAGCGGGGTTGTTTTTTTTAAGATAATTATTATTTAAATCATCATTAAGACTAAACTTTGATTGGTAACCTGCTAACGCATTTATTAAAGATAGTGTTTCATTTGGATACCAGCTTTTATTTTCATTAAAAGGGATCCTATTTAGCAAAGCATAAACACTGATTAGTGGGTCAGGTGATTCAATTGGAAAGTCGGAACCGAAAATCAGCGAGGCACCACTTTTTTTCAATGAACACCAAGGGTAAGAATATCTTGTTCTGCTTCCTAATCTTTTTTTTGCCATCTTAGCATCACTTATACAATGGATTGGCTGAACCGAAGCTATAATTTTTTGTCCTTTGTCAGTCAAAATCTTTATTTTTTTTAAATCATCAGGATGAATTATTTGAGCATGCTCAATTCTTAATTCTGGAATTTCACTTTGAAAATATCCGGATAATTTTGAATAAACATCAATAACTAATCTATTTGCAAGATCGCCGATAGCATGTGTTGCTATAGAAAAGCCCATATTTAAGCCTCTTTTGCATTTTTCGAATAAATCAGATTCTGAAATCAAAAGAAGACCAGAGGTACCTTTGTTATCACTGTAAGGGTTAATCAAAGCAGCTCCATAAGAGCCAAGAGCACCATCAGAATAAAATTTTATTCCTTTTATGCTTAGATTTTTGTATATTACAGGTTTTAGATTAAGTTTCAAATATTCATCATTTTGAGCTTTAATGAAACTATTAACTTTTATCTTAAGATGATTTTTTTCATCTAAGTCTTTAAAGATTTTAAGATAATTGGGATCAACATCCATATCATCAACTTCTGTTATACCCAGCCTCACAAGTTCATCAACAGCTTTTATAATAAAGTTCTTTAAGTCATTTTCAGTCAATTTTGGGATTAGCATGTTAACGAGGTTAATAGCATTATCAATTAGAATGCCAGTAGGAAAACCAGATTCATCGGTTAGAATCTTACCGCCCGGAGGATTTTTTGGATTGGCACCGATATCTGCTAACTTGAGTGCTTTGCTGTTAACCCAGGCAGTATGACCATCAATTCTAAGGAAATAAACAGGATTATTTGGAAAATACTTGTCTATAATCTTCTTGTCAGGTATTTCCTTTTTAGTCCAATTCTCGTGATTCCAACCATAACCAATAATCCATTCTGAATAGATCTGGGGCGATCTTAAAGATTTTTCGCAACATTCTTCTGCACTCGAACAGTCAGCTAAGTTAACAAAGTACATGGATCTACCAAGTCCGATGATATGGCCATGATGATCAGTAAATCCATTAAAAGCAAATGAGTTTTCAAAAAAAAATTCTTCCTTCTCGTTGAGTATTTTGACGTATCCTTGTTTTTCGATAAAATCAATAATTTTACCTTTTTTTACGTGTATTTCACCTTGAAGTCGTGTGTTCATAAGAAAATAAGAAGCTTATGATAAATCAAAGATTTATTAAAACAAATAAAAAAAAACCGATACAAATTGTTGTATCGGCTTGTTCAAAAATTATCTATAATTATAGTTTAACACAGCAATCTACCGGACAAACAGCCGCACATTGTGGTGAATCGTAATGACCTTCGCATTCCACACATTTATTTGGATCAATAACGTAGATCTCCGGACCTTCAGAGATGGCTTCTGTTGGACATTCTGGTTCACAAGCACCACAATTGATACATTCTTCGGTTATAGTTAGTGCCATAAAAAAAAACTCCTGATTTTTATTTAATTATTATCGTCAAATAATACTCTTTTTTTTATTTGACATTATCAAAAATAACAATTTTATTAATGAGAAAAAATTAATTTTTCTTTACTTTTTTGGAATAACTTATGCCAATCTATAGCCGGGGCTAAAAGTTCGCTATCCATGTGTGTCGCAAGTGATGGATTAGGAGTCCATAGTTTCCACCGTTTACCAAAGAAAAATTTTAACGGGGAGAAATAAAAACTTTTTAGTAAAATTCTTCGGTATAGATTGTTTTTCAGGCCTTCTCCAAATATAAAGCTTATATCATTTATCCTTTCTCTGGTTAATGCGAGCCAAATGCTTGCATCGTAGTTATTCTTTGTATAAGTTCTGAATATTCCCTGAGTTTTTTCTAAAACACTTTTTTTGGTTAGAAATGTCATACACGTTGATCCGGCTGTTCTCCACACAGTATTTTCATGCTTTTTTCTCTGATATTTATATCTATGCAATTCAAGATTATAATAATCCGGATGGTCATAAGGAGAAATAAAATCAACATTCTCATTTTTGATAAAAGACATCATTTCTTGAAAAGCGTTAGGAAGATAGAAATAATCATCTTCGGCAAAATAGACATAATCGGAATAATGTTGTTCTAAAAGCAATTTAATTTGCAAACCAAAAGTGCCGGAATTCCCTGTTTTAGGTAATGAGATAATTTCTAAATTATTATCAAGAAAATAATGTTTGAACAAGTCCTGATATACATTTGGGCAGTTATCCAAAATTGCATATATTTTAAAATTAATAGTATTTAATGCCTCTCTAAAGCTGTTAAGGCAGAGTTCCGCAAGTTTTAGCTTATTATCGGAAAATATTGGAGGTATTTTAGAAATTTCCGGGTAAATTCTATAAGCGATAACAATGTCGCAAGCCTTAGAGTTTGACATTTCTCCAACCTTCATATAAATTACTAAAAATCAATTTTTTTTGATTTAAAAATCCAACTTTTCCTTTTGTTAGTAAATCCAATAGAATAAATAGCTTACTCAAAACAAAATGATGCATTATCTCAATCTTGATAAACAATTTAGTTTCTGTCAGATGCAGGTGTTTTTGGCAAAATAATAATTTCGAATTAATGAACATATTAACGTTTTTAGTGTTCAAGCCCATTTTTGATGTGCTTCCACCTCGTTCGTGAATAACCAATGAATTTGGGTTAAAAAGTATTTTCCATCCTCTTTTTTTCAACCTAAAACAGAAATCAGCTTCTTCAGTATAAAAGAAGTAATCTTCGTCAAAGCCATTGACATCCAGAAAGGCAGATCTTTTGATTGCCATTACAGCCCCGTCAATATACTCAACCTCTTTTAATTCTTTACTACTTATTTTGAGTTTCCATTGAATTTTTTTTATTAAATGACTCAGATAGTTAATAAAAAACATATCTCGGAGGGCTGTTTTAATGCCCGGAAAGGTTCCATAACTATATTGCCATTTTCCTTCGGGATAAATTTGTTGAGGACCTATGACAGCAATGTTTTCCTGACGGTGAAAGGGTTCAACCAAATTACTGATTGAATTAGGAAGATAAAGCACATCATTATTCGATATGATTACAATTTCTGATTTTGAAGAGCCAAAACCACGGTTCACAGCATAGGCATATCCTAAATTATCTGAATTTCGGATAATTTCAATATCAGGAAATGTTGCTCTAAGTTTTTCTACTGATCCATCATTGGAATTATTATCAACAACTAATATATTTATAGTCTCTGAACTGATCTTTTTAACAGATATGATGCAATTTTTTGTTGCTTCAAAATTATTATGATTAATTATTACAATGTCTATTGATTTGATATTGATCTTATTTCCCAAGAGCTTACATTAATATTTTAAAATTTTGAAGATTTCATTATTAACTACCAGAAAATAAATCCCATTTGCAAATGAATCAGTTGAAATATTTGATTCACTTGAAGTTGCAATTGTTTTGAATAAGCTCACACCAAAAGAGTTAAATAATTCAATGCCTGAGCCTGGTTCGATTGTATTAATTTTGATTTTATTCTTATCAATAACTATTGAATGATTGATTTTTTCTGTAAATCTATTATTTACGACAGAATTAAGATAATCAGAATATTTGTAGATTGTACCCATAAATCCTGTGATAAAGCCTATGTGTTTATTCAGGAAAAAACAAGAATTAAGAGGTCGGCCGGTGTTTAGAACCTCCTGCCAGGTGTTTCCTCCATCAGTAGTTTTTAAAATCAAGCCCATATCACTAACAGCCCAACCTTCAGAATTATCAATAAATTCGAAAGACATAATCCAATCGTCGGGATTGCCTTTGTGAACTTCTTTCCAGGTATTGCCTGCGTCGGTTGTCTTAAGAATCTTTAATGAATCAATGCTCACAAAACCTGTAGTTTCTTTTAAAAAAAACATTGATGTGACATAAGAATCAGAGCCAAGGTCGAGATATTCTGTTAATTCACCCTTTTTTATTATTCTTGCTATATATCCGTTCGAACCTGACAAGAGAACTTTGTTTTGATTGATTACATATATATTGAATAAATCCCATCCTATACCAATATTGATATTATTCCAATTTTTC
>CALHRB010000024.1 GCA_938038165.1 Candidatus Kapaibacterium sp.
ACAGCAATATGAATATACTAACTTTCATCATCTTCATCATAATTTCTGTATCTCCTCAAATTCGAATGATAGGTAATGAGACGATAAACTCCCCAAAGTATGAAAACAAGGCCTAAAATTGGTATTAACGGCTGAATGTCAGAGCGAAAAGAAATATATTGATTTAAAAAACCGGAGATAAATATTATTCCAATTAAAACAATTAAGGCTCTTACAGTGTAGTTTATTATAATTAAAAGCATTTAGAAAAAAATTAAGTTGAATTTCTTTCAGGAGCTCACAAGAACATAATAATTCTACTGATAAATAGCGGCAATTTTTTATAAGAAAGATTGCCGTGAAAAAAATTTATCTCAATCTGAACTTAATGGGAATACTGACCCAACAAGTTATAGGCTGACCATTTTGAATTGCAGGAGTAAAAACACTTTTCATCACTGCATCTTTTGCTGACTGATCTAACATTTGAGAATCAGAGTGTTGGATGACAGCTTGTTTTGGTTTACCGTTTTTATCAACTAAAACTCTGACAATAACTTGTCCTTCGATTCCAGCTTTGCGGGCGACTTCGGGATAAACAATTCTTCTTTGTAATTCTGCCAGGTCAACTTGTGGTTCCTTTTCTACAGGGACAAACTCATACATATCTGGCACTTCTTCACGAACCTGTACATCAATTTTCTTTTCACCAAGATCGAATGTCTGTGGTAATTGGTTTAGATCAATAATTTGTCCTTCGTTGCTTGCAAGCGATTTACTCAAGTCCTCGATGTTGGCAAACTCCTTTAAATCTGCCTTAATTTCAGCATCAGGAACTGGGACAGGTGTACCAGCTCTCGCTGCAGTAGCGTAATCAATTACTGCTTCAGTTGGTGGTGGAGGTGGTACGTCCTCAACGTCACTTGCTTGTTGGGGTGCAGATTCTAAAGCGATTTTGCTGATTGGAGCAACAGGAATACCTCCAAGTGGCTTCTCTGTTGCTTTCATATAGAAGAAATATAACAATATCAGCAATATAACTATGCCAACTGTAATCAAGAAACCACGAATGGTTGCTTTGTTTATATATTTTTTTAATTCGACGGCTCCATAAGATGATTGAGCTGTCAATTCGATTATGTTTTCGGCAGTTGACATTATTTAACTCCTTGTATTAGTTTGAAATCATCATCGTTTTCAGATAATGGTGCAATTGTGAACTTTCGTTGTCTTTTGACGGGCTGTCCATCTGCATCTAAATCCTTAGACAATTGATCAGTTATATTTATTTCAGCCAAGTTAAGTTCATCGAGAATCTGAACAACTTTGTCATATTTAGCTTGATCAGCAATCTTGAGAACCGTTATTAAACGGTTACGAACATTGGGTTTAAGATTTTGCTGCTCCGCTAAAGCTCTTAATTTGTTTAAAGGAATTTCTTCCGGTAAATTATCAGGCTTTGCCATTCCAGCATACCAATAAATTTTATTATCGGGCATCAATAAAATACTAAATAATTCAGACTCACGAACTTCAACTTTTTCATATCTTTCAGGCGGAATTCTCATTTCCATTATTTGTGGTTTTAGCATTGTTGTTGTAAACATAAAAAATGTTAACAACAGGAATGTTATATCAACTAAAGGTGTCATATCCAGATGAAAGCCAATTCTTTTTTTCTTTTTTCTTTTGCTATGTTTGCCTCTTTTGGCTCTTTCCGGTTTACTTAAACCACCGCCACCACCAGCCATTTTTTTCTCCTGTTTTTTTTATATTAATTAAACACTTAATTTATACTAAAAGTTACATTTAATTTTCAGTTTTTATATCCATGAAAATTGAAAAAGTTTCAAATTACTACTCCCCTGCTTTTCTTTTTTCGGTAACAAAATTGAACACAAATGCTCTTTGAAGCCTCATTATGTCCATCGCCTGGCTTATCCACTTAAATGGAATTTCCTTGTCGGCGTCAAGGGCAAATTTCGTAGTATTTCTAACAGCCAAAGTTGATCTTATTAGTTTTGACAGCATCAAAGAATCAACCTTAACCAAAGAAACATTTGAAAATTCAGCAGGAACTTCGGCAAGTTCCCAAACTTTTTCTTTATCATTGATATTGGTTAGTGAAAAATAAAAAGATGTATCCAAGGGATTTTTATCGTCAATTGCCACACTAATAACGGCTAAATCTCTTTCGGGCAATTTTGTTGTGTCTGGTGTAGCATAGGGTCTTTTAATTGTAAATTGTTGCTCATTTTCTGCCTCTGATTTGAATTTAGCTGTAAACATCAAAAATGTTAGAAGCAGAAAAGTAATATCTACAAGTGGAGTCATGTCAATGACGAAACCCATCCTTTTTTTTCTTACTTTTGGCACTGTTAACCTCTTTTATTTTTTGGTTCTGATTGTAAAGATTTGGGTAATTCCCAATATAGCTTCGTCAATCATATAGACGTAATCATCAACTTTTGTTGTGAAGAAGTTATATGATACAATACCAACGATAGCACCAAAGAGACCTCCTGCAGTATTGTAAAGAGCTTCGGAAATTCCAATAGCTAATTGGGTTGCATCAACTGTTCCTGATTCACCAAATGCAGCAAAAGCTCTGATCATACCAATCGTTGTTCCAAGCAGACCAAAGAGAGTTGAAATTGATGCAATTGTCGAAAGAATGACAAGATTCTTTTCCAAAAGTGGTGTTTCAAGATTTGTTGCCTCGTCAATAGCTCTTTGAACTTCCGCTAATTTTTTCTCTACAGCATAATTTTCGTCATTTTCGATAGTTTTAAATCTTTCTATTGCAGCCCTCAGAATGTTCGCCAGGCTCCCGCGCTGCTGCTCACATTCCCGTAAGGCATCATCATAAGCTCCATTCTGTAAATGTTCGAGGACTCGCTTTAAATAAACAGCAGTATTACCTTTGCCTTTGGCTTTATTAATCGAAAAATACCTTTCGAATGTAAATGTTACGACTATAATTATTAATCCAATTAGAATTCCAACTATTGGACCACCAGTATAGATCATTCCAACAATATTTCCTGATTTAGGTTTTCTTTTCGTTGCCGGGTCCTCAAAGTTGTTTGGATCACCAAAATAAAAAAGATAAATTGAAAATGCTATTGCCATAGCTAATGTTATGACAAGGATATTAAAGATGTTTTTCATAAACTCCCCTAATTATTATTACTCTGAAATTGATTTAATTGCTTCTTCGACATTTTTAAAAATTGGAAATACCAATACAAGTTTTGTTATCATAAATAAATTTTGGATAGATTCTCCAAGACCAGCTAATACTACTTTACCTCCATTACGAGTGAAAGAAGTATGTGCAGATATCAGCGCACCTAAAGCTGTGGAGTTAAGATAAGTAACCTTGTCCATGTTAATTATCACTTTGCTTTTTTCATCTTTGGATAATTCCTTCAAGGTGTTATAAAGAGAGGAAGTTTCTTCGCCTCCGATGAATTGTCCGCGAAGGTTAACTATCTTTCCTCCGATTTGATCCTCAATTTTGATTTGTGACGTCATAATATCTTATATTTTAAATCTAAATTTTAAAATTCCAAAATTAACAAAAAAAAATATTATAATTATATTAATTTTTGGTCAATAAATAATTAAATATAACTCGATAGTCATATATAGCAGTTGAGATAAACTACTATTTATTATCAAGTTGACCTACTACTATTCTGTTTGTATTATTCCAGTCCTTTATAAAATAAATGTTATAACCCTTAGGTTCGAATATTTTTAATACTTCATCAGATTGATTATAAGCAATTTCTAACAAAAAGAAAGCTTCAGGATTAAGAATTTCCTTAAACATTTCACTAAATCTTCTATAAAAAGTTAAACCGTCGCCATCATCTGTTAAGGCTTCTTTCGGTTCATAATTCAATACCTCGGGTTCCAACATTTGGTATTCCTTTTGAGATATATAAGGTGGATTAGAAAGAATCATGTCAAATTTTTCATCGGGGGAATTTTTGAGAATGTCAAACTCTAAAAAAACAATATTTTTGACAGAATTATATTTTGCATTTTCTTCTGCAAGCCTCAATGATGCAGGATTTATGTCGATTGCTTTAATTTTGATTTGTGGGAACTTCTTAGCTAAAGACACGGAAATACAACCACTTCCGGTACCAATATCAAGAATTTTTTTTATTTGGCTGTTGTCTTTTATTATTTTACAAGCATTGTTGACTAAAAGCTCGGTTTCAGGCCGGGGTATTATAGAAGATTGATTAACGTAAAGTTCAACATCGTAAAATTTTGTTTTACCAAGAATGAACTGAAGAGGCTCACGATTAATTCTTCTCTTTATGAAATCTTTTAACTTAACAAGTTCATTTTTGGTAATAGGCTTCTCAAAATTTCTATAAAGTGAAATTCTATCACAATGAAGAATTTCGCATAATAGCAATTCAATTGTTAATCTTGGTGAATCTATTCCTTTTTCCTGAAAATAGCCAGTTCCCCAGCGGATAATTTCAATAACCGTCCAGATCTTGTTGTTATCTTTCAATTTATTATATATTACCCGCTAATAATGACAGGAGAGCCATTCTTATATAAACACCGTGAGAAACCTGAGTCTGTATCAATACATTAGGATAATTACTGACTGTGTATTCTAATTCAATGCCGTAATTTACCGGTCCAGGGTGCAAGAGAACCAGTTCAGGTTTTTTGGAATAAAGCTCATAAGTAACGCCAAAATAATGCGAGAATTCCCTTATACTTGGTATTAGACCCGATTCCATCCTCTCATTTTGTAATCTAAGAACGATCAGGACATTCGACCAGTTAATAACATCATTGATATCATTAAATATTATAGTATTCCAACTTTCAATTTTTGGTGGAAGCAAAGTACCCGGAGAAAACAAACCTAAATTTGCTCCTAATGTATTCAACAATACAATGTTTGATCTTGCCACCCTTGAATGCAAAATATCTCCGACAATTGAGACATTAAGACCTTTGATATCCCCAAAATATCTATGTAATGTAAATGCGTCTAATAGTGCTTGAGTGGGGTGTTCGTGTTTACCGTCTCCTGCATTAATTACAACGCCTGTAGTATTTTGTTGCAAGAAGTTCGGAACACCAGAACAACTATGCCTGACAACAAACATATGAACCCCCATCGCTTCTATAGTCTTCAAAGTGTCAAGGAGAGATTCTCCTTTTGTTAAACTGCTTGTTGAAGAGGAAAAAGAGAATACGTCTGCTGATAATCTTTTGGCTGCTAATTCGAATGATAGTCTTGTTCTTGTAGAAGGTTCAAAGAAAGCTAAAGCAACAGTAATGCCTCGTAAATCATCGATTTTTTTTGTGTCGTTTTCGAATTTTTCCATATAAAGACGAGCCTTATTAAATATCAGGTTAATATCCTCAATATTCAAATCACCAGCTTGAAGTAGAA
>CALHRB010000025.1 GCA_938038165.1 Candidatus Kapaibacterium sp.
TGACGATATTAATTTCGGTCTGGTTCTTTCGGGCGACTCACTAACAAGAACTTTCTGGCTCACAAATAATAGTATTGAAGATGTCGAAATTGATAAACTTATAGTTCTGGGTTTGAGTGGGAATGCTTTTTCGGTTAATTCTTCGCCATTAATTCCCGTTATTCTCAAAACCGGCGAGAAACTTAAAATAAACATTAAATTCTCGCCAAAAATAATCAAAGAATTTTCAGACAGTTTAATTATTAATTTTGTTTATCCTTTTCCATTTAAGCACATCATACACTTATCCGGATCAAGTCAGGTGAAGCACCGAATCTGGATTAGTGATACCTCTGCAGTTTTGGGCAAGCAATTAATAAGTTTACCGGTTAAAATAAAATTTTTAGATGAATTTGAAATTTATAATAAATATGATTACACACTGAAAGTCAGTTTTGATGCTTCAGTTTTTTATCCAGTTTCAGTAACAAGAGGTTCAATAGTATCTAATGAAATTATCAACGGGCGAAGGATATTAGTTGTTCAGGATGCGGGTATTAGCTTATATAATCATCCAAATGTTCTTACAGAAATTGTAGGGGAAGTTTTACTTGGTCAATTTTCTTATACAACTATTGAAATATTGAATTTTTACTGGAATGAACCCTGGATTGTCCCTATAATCTCTAATTCAAAGCTCAGCGTTAACCAGCCTTGCCAATCTTCTTTAAATCTCGTTCAAATACTCGAAAATCAATCAATTAAAATCTATCCAAATCCTGGAATAGAATCAGCTAACTTTGAAATAATGTTCCCCGAAAACGGTTTATATACTTTTCGGATTTTCAGTTTAAACGGTTATTTACTTAAAGTGGAGTCAATTGAGAATTCACACAATACAAAAATTTCAAAGCTTAACATTCCCATTGATCTGACCGACTTTTCTTCTGGTGCATATTATGTAATTATCAGCACACCTACACAACAATTTAAAACATATTTTAGCGTTTTCAAGTAAAGTTTTTTAAAAAGATTTATCGGATTTTAGATGATTCAATCTGTAAGGGGAACGAAAGACATACTTCCCGAAGATATTCATTTATGGAATTTTGTAGAAGGAGTTCTCAAAGAAAAATCGAAAAGATATGGTTATTCTGAATTGAGAACACCAGTTTTTGAAAAGACCGAAGTGTTTGTAAGAAGCATCGGCGAAGAGACTGATATAGTAAACAAAGAGATGTATTCTTTTCCTGATAGAAGCAACGAATCAATCACATTAAGACCAGAAGGGACAGCTCCTCTTGTCAGAGCAGTTATTCAAAATTCGTTGATTCAGCAATCAAATTTACTCAGGCTTTGGTATTATGGTCCTTTTTTTAGGTACGAGAGACCACAAAAAGGAAGACAACGACAGTTTCATCAGTATGGAGCTGAGTGTATAGGCTCTGATTACCCTGAAAGTGATGCTGAAATTATAAGCTTGGCTTGTGATATTTTGAAGGGTGTGGGCATCAAGAACTTTAATGTACTCATCAATTCACTTGGGAATAATCTTTCAAGAGAAAAATACAGAAAAGAACTAATTGCTTATCTTTCAAAACATTTATTGGAATTGTCGGAAGACAGTCAAAGAAGATTTGAGAAAAATCCTTTAAGAGTTTTGGATTCCAAAGACGAAAAGGATATAATGATAACAAAATCAGCTCCTTCTATTTTGGATTATCTGGATAAAGAGAGTATTGAGCATTTCGAAGGAGTAAAAAATATATTATCCAAAATCAAGATTGATTTTATAATTCATCCAAAACTTGTAAGAGGGCTTGACTATTATAATCATACAGTGTTTGAATTCCAAAGTTCCGAACTTGGTGCCCAGGATTCAATCGGTGGTGGCGGCAGATATAATCAATTGTTCGCTGAATTCGGGGCTAAGCAAACACCTGCAGTTGGATTTGCCTTTGGTATAGAAAGATTGATTATCATTTTGGATAAATTAATCGAAAAAGATAAACTTATTCAAAAACCTGATGTTTTTATTGTGTCCAGTCTAACTCCTGATGATGATTATTATTTAGCATTACTGAAAAAACTTAGAAACATGGATTTAATAGTTATTACAGACTTGAATAGACGCTCTTTCAAAGCTCAAATGAAAGAATCTAATAGAATAGAAGCTAAGTATGCAATATTGCTTGGCGAGGACGAAAAAAAAACAAACTCTATTTCCTTGAAAAGATTGGAGGATGGGTTTCAGCAAATCCTATCAGTTGATTCTATTGGTTCATTTAACTTTGTTAACAAATAATGGCAAAGCCTTCAAACAAATCGGTTAGACTTTTCTGGTTACCATTTACTAAATGGCAAATCAAGCTTATCTTAATGCTTGTAGCGCTCTTAATCGTTTTTGCCGTTGTTATTTATACAAGAATTATTGTTGATGAGCTTATTCAAAGAGAGCAGCAAAGCATCAAGCTTTATACCGATATTTTTAAAAGGACAACTGACCCCGATGCAAATCTTGAAGATTTGTATGTTTTGATTGAGAAAATTTCACCGACACTATCTTTTCCGATAATTACAACTGATGAGAATAATTTGCCGATCTACCCTTACGAACAGTGGACTTTAAATATCAGTATTGACACTTCCCAAACCATTCAGGAACAAAAGAAATTTCTTCTGAATTACATTAACAAAATGCAATCAGATTATGAACCAATAGTAGTAACAGATTCAGACGGGAAAATCCTCTTGAAGTTTTTTTATACTCATTCAGAACTGATTGACAATCTGGAAATGTTTCCTATTATTGAGTTTTTTATTATTTCACTTTTCATCATAATAGGTTACATAGCATTCAGCAACATCAGAAAATCCGAGGAATCCAAAGTTTGGGTAGGTATGGCTAAGGAAGCTGCTCACCAGTTAGGGACACCAATTTCAAGTCTTCTTGCCTGGATTGAAATAATCAAGTATAACAGAGATAAACCGGAAAAACTTAATGAAACACTCGATGAGATGCAAAAAGATGTAGAGCGGCTCAATATGA
>CALHRB010000026.1 GCA_938038165.1 Candidatus Kapaibacterium sp.
AGGTTCCAAATGTTGTTGGGAAGGATATCAAAGATGCTATAAGTTTGATGGAAGAAAAGGGTTTAGTGGTATCCAAGATAAATGAACTTAATAGCGATAAAATTACAAAAGGTGTTGTTATTAGTCAAATTCCAAGAGCTAATATGGAAGTCAAAACAGAGAGGTCTGTATATTTAACTGTCAGCAAAGGACAGGAAACTGTTGAAGTTCCATATTTAGTTGGATTACCTCTAAGGTCTGCAAGAGTTAATTTATCAAACAAAGGATTACTCGTAGGAAATGTTGAGTATGTTTTCAATGAAACTTATGGAGTGGACACTGTAATTTCTCAAAGTATTTCCTATCCAAATAAAATTTCTTATGGAAGCAGTATTAACTTAACAGTTAGCAAAGGTCCTGAAAATTTGGTTAAAGTTCCTAATTTCATTGGTTCCAATTATGATGAAGCTGTTAAAATTATAAATGAAATAGGTCTTACTTTAGGTAATTTATCTTTCGAACAACATCACACTTATATCGAGAATACTGTTATAAATCAAAGACCAGAACCCGGAAGTACATTAAAAAAAGCAGATAAGATTGATTTAATTATATCAAAGTAAAAAAATGATAATTAAGACTGACAAAGATACTATTGAAACTTACTTAACTGATGCTTCTAACATTAAAGGTTCAAGCAGCACAGTTATTATACCTGAAAACAAAGAAGAATTAATAGAAATCATAAAAGATCTTTTCAATAAAAATCAGAATTATATCATTTCAGCCGCAGGAACTGGATTAACAGGGGGTAAAGTCCCGGAATTTGATGTAATTATATCAATTGAAAAATTAAACCAGATCTTAGATATTGACAAACAAAGAAACATAGTCAGGGTTGAACCTGGAGTTACATTGAATCAACTTGAAGAACTTCTGAGTTCCTATGATCTTTTCCTACCTCCCAATCCAACGGAAAAGAATAGTACATTAGGCGGTAATGTTGCTAATAATGCTTCGGGTTCAAGATCATTTAAATATGGACCAATTAGAAATTATGTCGAGGGAATTGAGATTATTCTGGGAAATGGTCATATCCTGAAATTACAAAGAGGGAAAGTTTTTGCTAATGGCAATAATTTGAATCTGAAGACCGAAGAAAATGATTCATTAAAAATTGAATTTCAGGAAATCCATACTCCTAAAACAAAACATTCCGGTGGATATTTTTTAAAGTCTGACATGGATGCTATTGATCTTTTTATTGGTTCAGAAGGAACGCTTGGGGTAATTAGTGAAATATCATTAGCTGTTATTAAAAAGCCTGAAAAAATCCTCGGGTTATTAATCTTTTTTCTTTCCGTAGATAATTTAATGGATTTCACAGATTTAATCAGAAAAAACAGTATCATCAACAATAAGACAAGTATAGAAATTAATAATGAAATTGCAGCAAGATTAATTGAATTTTTTGATGAAAATTCATTAAAGCTATTAAGATCTAAATATCATCAAATACCTGAAGATAGTATCGGAGCTATCTGGATTGAGCAGGAATATACAGAGGCAAACGAAAATGAAATACTTGAAAAATGGTTTGAAATTATATCCAAGTATACTCCATTTGCAGATTTAACGTGGGTAGCCACAAATGAAAAAGAACACAGTAATTTTATAGACTTCAGACACCAATTACCATTAACCGTTAATGAGATAATTTCGAAAAACGGTATGAGAAAGATTGGGACTGATACAGCAGTGCCCATACACCATTTTCGGGAGTATTTCTTTTATCTCAAGGAAGCATTAAAAGAGATTCAAATGGACTTTGTAATATTCGGACATATTGGAGATTGTCATCTACATGCTAATATTTTTCCAAAAAATAATGCGGAATTGCAAAAAGCTTTGGACTTTTATGAAAAAATCATGCAAAAAGCAATAAATTTAAATGGAACAGTATCAGCCGAACACGGAATTGGCAAGATCAAGAAAAAATACCTCAAGCAAATGATAGGTGAACATGGAATTACAGCCATGAAAAAGGTAAAGAATATTTTAGATCCAAAAAATCTTTTGGGACGAGGAAATTTATTTGACTAAAAGAAAGGACTGCTTCGTTTCTCAATCTTCAAATCCTTTAGTTGTGGTGCTTTTATACCAAACATAAGATAAAAACCGTTGTTAATACCTATCGGATACCAAGTAAAATTAAATTGCCAGCAATGTAAATCTTTGGTAATATTAAAATTTGGCACTATTAATTCCTTTGCAACAAAATTGAATTGAGCACCTCCGGTAATCATCCAGGTCTCAGTCAGACGAAAAGAGAAATTAGCTGTGAGGTCAATAGTTTCATTTTTAATATGTTTTAATGAATTTGAATAGAGATATCTAAGTGATAATGATAAAGTCCAAGGGAAATTAAAGTTTGAATACCCTGGAGATTTATCCCCAAAAAAGTCGAAGAATTCTTCTTCCCCCGACATCCTTTGCTGAAATCGTTCACCTAACCCCGATGTATCTTTGTTGTCTGCAGTAGTGGTGGAGGAAGATACTGACCCCGTTGAAGCAAAAGATGTGGAAAGATTAACACTAAAACTTGTCAATCTTGCAAGTTTATTTTGAGTTTGTATAAGAAATTTATCTACCCTGTGAAATGTATTCAGAATACTATTGTTGATTAAATCAAAATCATTTTCTTCATCATAAAGAGTGAACGCAGCACTACCGTTGAAACTAATATTTGCAAATGTTGGAGTATAAAAACTGATACTTATATCACTTGCTTTGAGTGAATCGGCAGCAAAGTTATAATTCCCATTAAGGTTGAGAGTCAAGAATTCAAGAGTTAAATCATCAAGAGTATCACCCTGAATAATTTTGGCTCCAAAACTATTTGACAGTGAATATGTTAAAGAATTTGATAATCTACTTGATGCAAGACCACCTCCATCAAGCTCATAAACTGAATATTTCACCTTGTTTTTTGTTCTTAAGTCAGTATAATATCCATAAAATCCATATTTTTCTGCAGATAGATCTGGCGAATAGCTCCACCCAATAGTTGGTTGCAAAACATGTCTAATGGCTCTTATACCAAATAAATTAGGTTGAATGATTCCAAATAGCCTTGTTGAAACATTTAAACCAAGGTTATAGGTATATTCAGTAAAAAAGCCACTTTCCAGATTATCAATTAAGCTCGAATCAATAGTATTATACTGCCTGTTAAGCCGCCTGAAATAGTTATTAAAACTGAAACTTAATGCTGGCGTTATAGAAAAATATGATAATTTGGGTAGAGATAAACTTATTCTTGGACTATGACTTATTCTTGAAGAATAAGTATATCTAAAAGTTGAATCATAACCAACAATTGAATCATTTATAAAAATTGGTTTGGATTCTAAGCTTTTTACAGTATTATAAATTGCAGATCCACTATAATTAAAAGAGAAATCTTTCAACCAATTTGTAGAGGATACATAGGGTTTCAGGAAATTCCACTGAGGGATTGAAAAAGAAACAGAAGGTGTTTCGCTATAAGTATTGTTAATTATATTCTGTGATCTCGAGTAGGCAAGGGATAGTGAGGAACCATTATCAAACTGATTGTTGTAAAAAGCATCCGATCTAATGTCCTGAATAATCCTGTTAGCCAAATTCCAAGAAGTATTTCTGTTGAAGTCGGGGGTTGCAAAACTAAGATTTGCGCTAATATTCTCTGAGGGTGTCAATGTATGATTGTGTCTTAGGTCAAATCTCCAGTTTTGACTATACTCATCATCAGGGTTGAATCTTGTTTTCCCGTATTGTAAATTTAAATTTCCGCTAAATTCATCTCTTTTCACCCATTGTGTGTAGTTTTTCAATGTATAACCACCTTTTGAGAAAAAATCCACTGTGAATTTTGTATCGTAATAATCGCTCAATGCAAGGTAAAGACCAATATCATTCAACTGAACGCCTCTTGATGTTGAAAGGAAAAAAGAGGGTATAATTATCCCTGACTGTCTGCCTGTTTTGCTTGGAAAGAAAAGACCAATAGGTAATATGAAAATTGGTAAATCCTGAACATAAAAAATTATCGGATCAATGAAAATCCTATCCTGCATCACTACTTTCATTTCTGGTGAACCAAAATAAAAATGGGGGTGAGGGGCGTTGCATGTCGTATAAGCACCATCTTTGACAAATAACTCATTTTCAGAAACACGTTTGATTTTTGCTCCTTGATAATAGCCGTCTCCAATTTCTGTTTCTGCAAGCGTTATAATGCCTTGATTAGTTTTAAAATTATATTTGATTTTTTCTCCGATAAAACTCTCAGATTTGTCAGAAAATTTAGGATAGCCAAATTGTTTGTTATCTTGACCAATAGCAGGCTCAGCGGATAAAGTTGACTGATTAAGATACAGCTCTATAATTTCTGATTCTAAATATTGTGATCTATATCTTAGCGTTGAATTCCCTCGCAGTCTAAGAACTTTAGAACTAATATCGAAAACAACAGTATCATTCGCTGAGAAATAAACTATTGAATCAAGCCCTGACTTAGTTTTATTTATTCGTAAAGCACTGTCTGATAAGTTTTTTTGAATAGCGTTATTAATAATAGTGCTGTCGTTTTGAGCGAAAATATTTGTTATTATTGCAAAATTTATTATAAAATTAATTAATATTATATTTTTGGAATTAGTTTTCAAAACATTATTAAATTTTATTAACTTTAACACTTGAAGGTAATCCGAACTTTAATGATTTATCAAAAGGTTTGTTTATAATATAATTTTCACAATCAAAAACTATTTGCATATTTTCCTTCTTTATATCAAAAATTATTTTTTGTGGAAAATTAACATCATCAATTTTTTTGTAGTCTTTGAAAAAAACATTAACGGACTCTTTATCTTCTCTGGATTTTCTTTGGATCTGTTTTAATAGTTTCGTGTTTGTATCAAATACAATAAACTCAACAAAATTATGATTAGATTCATGTTTAAATATTTTTTCTTTGCTTTCCTGATTTAAATTATAGGAATAATATTCTTTTTCCGAAAATGGAGTTTCGTTTCTAATCAAAGAAATCAAGTCAAGAAATTTTACAGGAATTGGTAAAAATTCACCGAATGAATTTGATGCAGGAGATCCTTGAATAGCTTCACCCGCAAGGGCATTATAAATGAGAAATTCATTTTCCGAAGAGTAAAATTTGAGTAAAAGCATACCCATAGGACCGAATAAGGACATTGCTAATGTGTCTTGATCAAAAATTTCTATCTTGAAATTAGCACTAGCGGCGTTTTT
>CALHRB010000027.1 GCA_938038165.1 Candidatus Kapaibacterium sp.
AATATTTGTATGCACTATTTTTAATCTTTCTTTTGCAGGATTCCAAATCTACTTCAACTAATCCAAACTTTGCATCAAAACCAAAACCCCATTCATAATTATCAAGTAAAGTCCAATGGAAATAACCTCTAATGTCAAACCCATCCTCAATTGCTTTGATTAAAATTTGCAAGTGGTCTTTAATAAAATCGCTTCTTTTCATGTCTGAAGCATCCGCAATGCCATTTTCGGTTATATAAATAGGCTTATCAGTAAATTTTTTAATACGATTTAAAGCGTGATAAAGACCATCTGGATAAATTTCCCAATTCAAATCGCTATGGCCATTTTTACTATCGCTTATCAAAACTTCAAACATTTTCTTTCTGTTAAATCTAAATTTCAGGAAGGATCGGGTATAATAATTCAAACCTATAAAATCAAATGAATCTTTAAAATTTGTTTTTAACGTCTCGCTGACTATGAAAGGGAAGAAAAATTTAAATATTCCAGTTTGAAGATATTTTAATTGAGAATCGTTAATACTTTCATTCAAAAATTTAGCAGCCATAACGTCTAATAAATTCAGGGGATGAGGTGGCTCAAAAATAATATAATTTATCACTAAACCAATTTGAGATAAAGGACTCAATGATTTTATTAATTCATAAATACGACTATGGGTTTGTAATATATTCCCATAAACTTTGGCAGCAATTTTTGCATCTTTAAGACCTGGAGGATATAAACCTGTAAAATAACCATTAAGTGAATAAATTGACGGTTCATTGATTGTACACCACAAATTGATCCTATCTTTAAAAACATTAACTACCTTTTCGACATAATTAATAAAAATTTCCAATGAATCATCATTTAAAAAAGCACCTTTTTTTTCAAACCAAAGTGGGTTTGTAAAGTGATGTAGAGTAAGCATAGGTTTTATATCATTACGAATCAACTCATCAATCATGTCTGAATAATGATTAATAGCATTATAGTCAAAAAGATTTTCTTCGGGTTCAATCCTGCTCCATTCAAGGGAAAAACGATAGGAATTCAATCCAATCTGCTTCATTATTTGAATGTCTTCCTTATATCTTTCCCAATGTAAGCAGGCTTGAGGAAATTGAATAATTGATTTGATATTTTTTCTTTTAATATGACTTTCGAACTCCCACCAGTTATTATTTGTTATACCTCCTTCAATTTGGTAAGATGATGTAGCAGCTCCCCATAAGAAATTTTTGGGAAATTTAAATTCTTGGCTCGAAAAATCGCTCTGTGATATTAATGGCTTTCTTTTCTCTCTAAAAAAAATCAATAGAATAAAATAAATGATCAATAATGAGAAAATTCCAAAAGTAAATATGATTATCATTAAATATCTAAAATCCAAACATCTATTTGCAAAAGTTTCAAAAATACTAAATAAAAGATGGACAAATGAAATAAATTTGTTTGTTCAGTGTTTTATTCCACTTAATAACATTTTGTTTGATTATGAGTTTATCATCAGTTAGCATAAGAAGACCAGTTCTTGCAATTGTTTTATCAGTTGCAGTCATTTTATTTGGTGTTATTGGATTTTCTTTTCTTGGAGTTAGGGAGTTTCCAAATGTTGATCCACCTGTTATCACCGTATCAACCTCATATATTGGAGCTAATGCTGACATTATTGAAACACAGATCACTGAGCCTTTAGAAGAATCAATCAACGGAATAGACGGAATCAAGACAATAACATCTATCAGTCGAGACGGGCGAAGCACAATTACAGTTGAGTTCAATATTGACTCAGATATTGAAGCAGCAGCAAATGACGTTCGTGATCGTGTTGCCAGAGCAGTGTCGCTACTGCCTCCTGATGTAAATCCACCTGTTGTTGCTAAAGCTGATGCTGATGCAAATCCAATTGTATTTTTGAACATTAAGAGTAATAAAAGAGATTTGCTATCGCTATCTGAAATTGCATCGAATTTGTTCAAAGAAAGGCTTCAAACTATTCCCGGCGTCAGTCAGGTTCAAATCTGGGGAGAAAAAAGATACACGATGAGACTTTGGTTAGATCCCGATAAAATGGCAGGTTTTGGAATAACACCCATTGACGTTAAAAGAGCGTTAGACAAAGAAAATATAGAACTACCCTCAGGCAGTATTGATGGTTTATCTACTCAGCTTTCTGTTAGAACATTTGGACGTTTAAACACAGTTGAGGAGTTCGAAAATTTGATCATCAAACAGGATAATGACGCTGTGATTAGACTAAAAAGCATTGGTAAAGCTGAACTTTACCCAGAGAACGACAAATCAATTTTAAGACGTGATGGCGTTCCTATGGTTGGCTGTGTCTTAATTCCCCAACCAGGTTCTAATCACATTCAAATTGTAGATGAATTTTATAGAAGAGTTGAATCCCTAAAAAATGACATTCCATCTGATATTTCACTCGGAATTGGATTTGATACTACTAAATTCATAAGAGATTCAATAAATGAAGTAGTGCAAACTATTGTAACTGCCTTCCTTCTTGTTATCTTCATTATCTATTTTTTTCTGAGAGATTTCAGGACAACATTAATTCCCCTCTTGGCTATACCAGTATCTCTTATTGGAACTTTCTTTGTAATGTATCTTTTCAATTTCTCTATTAATGTATTAACCTTACTTGGTATAGTTCTGGCAATTGGAATTGTTGTTGATGATGCTATTGTAGTTTTAGAGAACATTTATAAAAAAATTGAACTTGGAATGCCGCCTATCGAAGCAGGAATCAAAGGAACCAAAGAAATATTCTTTGCTGTTATATCTACAACTGTGGCTTTGGTTTCTGTGTTTTTACCAATTCTATTCTTACAGGGACTATCAGGCAGGTTATTCAGAGAATTTGGAATAGTTCTTGGAGCAGCTGTTATTATTTCTTCATTTGTTGCTTTAACTCTCACGCCTATGTTATCAACAAGATTGATTGGAAGAAATAAAACTATTGACCCATTAGACAATCAAAACAAACAAGAGAATAAAAATTTCATAAAGCATGGATTTATTTTCAAAATCACTGAACCAATCTTTGAGAAGATAAATACTGGTTATGTAAATGCTCTTGATTCTTTTATGAATAAAAGGTGGTTAGCTTTCATAATTATTGGATTTGCAATAGCTTTGTTTTTATTTATTGCACCTAACTTACCTAGCGAATTGGCTCCAATTTCTGACAGAAGCGGAATGAGAATTTTAGCAACTGCTCCTGAAGGTACATCTTATGAGAAGATGGATGTTTATATGAAAAGAATTGCCAATTTTGTTAAAAAAAATGTACCAGAGAGAGAAGCCGTTATTGCTATCACATCACCGGGATTCGCGGCTTCAAGCTCTACAAATTCGGGATTTATCAGACTTGTTCTCAAAGACCCAAACAAAAGAAAAAGGAGTCAACAACAAATAGCAAATGACTTAGCTGTTAAGCTTCAGAAATTCAGCGATACGAGAAATTTCATAATTCAGGATCAGACTATCTCAACCTTTCAGCGTGGAAGTGCTGCTCTTCCTGTTCAATATGTTTTAAAAACTGGAAGTTTAGAAAAATTAAGAGAAATATTGCCAAAGTTTCTGGATGAAGCACGAAAGGACCCAACTTTTTTAGTTGTTGATGCTAATCTAAAATTTAACAAACCAGAAATCATTATCGAAATTGACAGAACAAAAGCTGCAACAATGGGAATTTCAACTTTCGATATAGCACAAACTTTACAATTAGCTCTCAGCGGTATGAGATATGGTTATTTTATTTTAAATGGTAAGCAATATCAGGTGATTGGTCAGTTACCTTCAGATAAAAGACGTAAACCTCTTGATTTGAAGAGCCTGTATATCCGCTCAAATTCCGGCGAATTAGTTCAGTTAGAGAATCTTGTTACACTGAAAAACAGTAGCACACCACCACAATTATTCCGATATAACCGGTTCACTTCAGCTACAATAAGTGCAAGCTTGACACCGGGAAAAACTATAGGCGACGGAATAGCTGCAATGGATAGAATCGCTGAAAAAATCCTTGATGAGACTGTTAGCACTGCACTTGAAGGTCCATCCAAAGATTTTAGCGAAAGCTCGTCAACTTTGCTTTTTACTTTCATTCTAGCTCTAATTCTTGTATATCTTGTACTTGCTGCTCAATTCGAAAGCTTTAGAGATCCCTTTGTTATAATGCTAACCGTTCCTTTAGCTCTTGGCGGTTCAATATTTTCACTATGGTATTTCGATCAAACTTTGAACATCTTCAGCCAAATTGGTCAAATCATGCTAATTGGGTTAGTTACTAAAAACGGTATTTTGATTGTTGAATTTGCAAACCAAATAAGAGCAAGTGGCGTAGGAAAGATTGAAGCCGTAAAAAAAGCTGCGGCACTTAGATTTAGACCAATACTAATGACAAGTTTATCTACTGTTTTAGGCACTCTTCCTATTGCTTTGGCATTAGGAGCCGGCTCTGAAAGCCGTGTTTCCATGGGTGTAGCGATTATTGGTGGATTAATATTTTCAACTATTCTTACACTTTTCGTTATTCCAGCAATGTATTCATTTATTTCAACAAACAAAAATGATAAGTTTAATATTCTGTTAGTCAAAGAAATTGAAACAGTTGCATAAAAATCATTCAGTCCCATTATTAATGAAGTTTGAGTCTGAGCATTTAAACCTTTCAAACAGGATTGTAATGGCTCCTATGACAAGGTCAAGAGCTGGCAAGGGATTTGTTCCAAATGATTTGAACAGAATTTACTATGAACAAAGGTCAGGTGCAGGACTTATTATTACAGAAGGCTCACAAATTTCAGAAGACGCCATTGGTTATAGGAATACACCAGGTATCTATAATCGAGAACAAGTTGAAGGTTGGAAATATATAACCGATGCTGTTCATAAAAATGGTGGAAAAATCTTTATACAATTATGGCACGTTGGAAGAATATCTCACCCTGATTTTTTAAACGGTAAATTACCACTTGCTCCTTCTGCTGTCAAGCCCGAAGGTCGAATAAGAACTTATGATGGTGTTAAAGATATGGTAACACCAAAAGAAATGACAAAGAATGAAATCGAAAAAACCATTGAGGATTATGCCAAAGCGGCAAAAAACTCTATTTTGGCAAACTTCGATGGAGTAGAGATACATGCAGCCAATTGTTACCTATTGCAACAATTCTTGTGTGATGCTGCAAACCGTAGACTTGATGAATACGGAGGCTCTCTTGATAACAGGTGCAGAATGATTTTTAATGTAATTGAGTCAATCATTAGTGAAATTGGAAATCAAAGGGTTGGCATTAAACTTTCTCCATCGAATTTCAATTTTGGAACTTTTGATGAGAACCCAATTCAGACTTATAATTATTTAATTCAATCATTAAATAGATATAATTTAGCATATTTACACTTGCAAGAACCATTGATTTCTATAGAAAAAATACCCGATAGATATTTAAAAAAAGTAACTGAACACTACCGAAAAATTTACAAAGGAACAATTATTACAAATGGGAATTATGACTATAACTCAGCGAACAAAGCTATTAGCGATGGTATTGCCGATCTTGTCTCATTTGGTCGATTGTTCATTTCCAATCCTGACTTGCCCTTCCGCTTTGAAATCGGGGCTGAATTAGCTCATCCTGATAATGAAACATTTTATGATGGGGAAGAAAAAGGATATATTGATTATCCTACTTATGATAAATCACTCATACCTTAATGCATCTATCGGATTTAACCGGGAGGCTTTCCAGGCAGGAAAAGCCCCAGAAACAAGACCAAGTATTGTGCAAATGATTATCGAGCCAACTATCCAACCCATTGGGATTATTATCTGAATATTGATTAAACTTCCCAAGGCTAATGAACTAAATAGTCCGAGTAATATACCAATTATTGCACCGATTTGGCATAAAGTAATCGTTTCAATTATAAATTGCCAGAGAATCCAGGAATTTTTGGCTCCAACTGCTTTTCTTACCCCTATTTCTCTTGTTCTCTCTTTAACAGAAACAAGCATAATGTTCATAATTCCAACCCCTGCTGCAATTAATGCTATGAAACCCGAAGCATACCCAAAAAAACCAAGGAAGCCTGTCAACTGTCCGAATTGTTGATTAATTGTTTCATTTGTTTCAACCTCGAAGCTATTTTCCTGACCTGGCTTATCCTGTCTTATCAGCCTCATACTTCCAATTGCATCGTTAACAGTTTCATATAAATCTTCACGGGATGACGATTTGATTGTTATCGTCAAAGACTCTTCCCACTCATTTGCATAGTATTTTAAAAAATTTTGAAGCGGAATTATAACCTGATTATCCTGACTTTGCCCAAGTATCGCACCTTTTGGTTCAATAACTC
>CALHRB010000028.1 GCA_938038165.1 Candidatus Kapaibacterium sp.
ATTTGATGTTATCCTTAAAAATTAACTGAGGAGTGTCAATTTTTATAGGTTTCTTCCCGAAAAAAATAAAATTATTAAGGAATTTTTTTAAGCATATCTCAATTTTTTTTAAGGCTGACATTTCAACAACATTTAACGAAATACAGAATACAAGAAATCTTAAAATAAAAAATAAATTAATCGTTTTTTTATTTCCTAAAAAAATACTTTGCATTAAGTAAAATTAAAACGTAATTTTATAAGTTAATTTTTTTTCATTTTAATAAATAAAATAAAAAACTGACAACAAAAAGGTGGCAAAGACAGTCAAATTTACAATAGGTGGTAGGGAATACTCATTGAAGGGTGATAATGAAGCATTGCTCAATAGGGCTGCAAACGATGTAAATAATATATACACAAAAATTCAGGAGAGTTACCCAGATGAATCAATTTCGACAATATCAGTTTTAACGGCATTGAATATAGCTGAAAAAAGCATTAATGAAAAACAACAAATCGAAGTTGACGAAAACTACCTGGTTGAACAAATAAACAAGATGACAGATTATTTGTCCAAAGTTATGAGATACGATAAATTCTATGAAAATGAATAAAATACATAAGAGAACAAGCACGAATTCAGATTTCTGGGCATTTGGAAGTATATCTGTCGTTGAACGTTCTTTGAAATATTACAAACTATGAGCCGCAAAGATTGTCGTTGTCAGTTCTATCGAGCGAAAGAACCGTTAGTTTAAAAAAATAGGGTGATAGGCTCTGACTATAAATTACAGGCCTCATTCATCTAAGGATGAAAATCCCGAAAGGGGTTCAGTGGACGTAAAATATAGTTAGGATGTTACCCACTGTGTTGAGTTGGGTTCTTAACCGACTCACGATTACTGGCGATGATTCTTTGCGGCATTTTTTTATCACAACTATCAATAAATAATTTCTTAATAATTTATTAGTATTATAAATGGTCATTTGAATAGAAAGGTAGGATACTATGAGTGAGGCGTTGATAATTATATTTAGTTTGGCTGGTGCAATTTCAGGTTTCTTTATAGCGTATTTTATTACAAATAAAGCAATTGCAGCAAAAGTAGCTTTAAAAATTTCACAGGCAGAACAAGAAGCTCAGAATATCAAAAAAGAAGCTGAATTAACCTCGAACAATTTGAAAAAGGAGAAGTTGCTCGAAGTAAAAGAAGAGTGGCACCGCAGAAAACAGGAATTTGAAAACGATGCAAATCAGAAGAAGCAAAAATTACAAGCAGCCGAAAAACAATTAAAACAACGTGAAGAAGCAGTTGAAGAAAAACTTAATGTTATTTCTCGAAAAGAAAAGCAACTTCAGGCGCTCGACGAAGAAATCGCACGCAAAGAGATGCAAATAAAAGATAAAATGATTGAAGTCCATAAAATTATCGAAGATCAAATTAAAGTGCTCGAACAAATCAGCGGACTATCAAGAGAGGAAGCAAAAAAGACTCTCATTGATAATTATGTGAACGAAGCAAAGGCAGAAGCAGCAGTTATCATGAAGCAAATTAAGGATGAAGCAAAGATGAATGCCCAAAAAGAAGCCAGAAACATCATTATCGAAGCTATTCAAAGAACTGCTGCCGATCATAGCGTTGAAAGCACTGTCTCTGTGGTTAATCTCGATAGTGACGAAATGAAGGGCAGAATAATTGGACGTGAGGGCAGAAACATCAGGGCTTTCGAAGCAGCCACTGGCATTGATTTGATTATTGATGACACCCCGGAAGCAGTTGTGATTTCAGGGTTCGACCCTTTCAGGCGTGAAGTTGCAAAAGTTGCCCTCGAAAAACTTATGGTTGACGGCAGAATCCATCCTGCAAGAATAGAGGAAATTGTTGAAAAAACCAAAAAAGAGCTCGAGGAAGATATAATCAGAATCGGTGAAAACACATTGTTAGAACTTGGTTTGCATAATATGCATCCAGAATTAACAAGACTTATTGGCAAAATGAAATATCGTTCGAGCTATGGGCAAAATCTGTTAAATCATTCAATCGAGGTAGCCCAACTATGCGGCATTATGGCTATTGAGCTTGATCTTGATCCAAAACTTGCAAAAAGAGCCGGTCTTCTTCATGATATTGGTAAATGTGTTGAACAAAACACCGAAGGACCACATGCATTAGTTGGTCTCGAAATTGCAAAAAAATATAAAGAAAATGCGATTGTAGCAAATGCGATCGGAGCTCACCACGAAGATATAGAGATGGAATCGCCCTATGCTGTCATTGTCCAGGCTGCTGATTCTATTAGCGGAGCCAGACCCGGCGCTAGAAGGGAGTCGCTCGAAAATTATGTGAAAAGATTAGAAAAACTCGAAACTTTGGCTCAAAGTTTTGATGGTGTTATTAAAACTTTTGCTATTCAGGCAGGTCGGGAAGTTAGGGTAATCGTTGAACCTGAAAAAATTGATGATATCACTGCCGATAATCTTGCCAATGATATCGCTCAAAGAATTGAACAGGAGATGGAATATCCCGGACAAATTAAAGTCATTGTTATTCGAGAGAGACGCAGCGTTTCTTTAGCAAAATAAAAAAAAAATGAAAACTGAACTACATTTCAGGGGTGAGCGAATTCTCGCCCCTGTCTTTTTCCTGTTTAACAGCTGCAACATCCTCAAAAAAGTATTTTGAGAAAAAAGAAATTTCTGAATACAAATCTTAGTATAGATCTAACAACTGAAATTGATGATTGCAATTTCCAAGGTTCAGTTTGGGAATTTTATTTTTTAAACAGAGGAGAGCATTGCTAACACAAAAAAGATGAGTGTATTATTAGCCCGAAGCTGTGAGGTTACAATGTCTAAGTTGTGGTACATTGCTCTATAAGCCAGAGAGGGAAATTTTCTTATTTTAAAAGACCAGCTTTATTAAAATCAGTCAAAAAATTCAAAGATTATAGCTAAATTTGTATTTTATTTAAATTTAGCTTTTTTATTTTAGCAAAATTGTTGAATAAATAACGGAAAATAAATGAATAACAACAAAGCATACTACTGGGGATTTGGAATACTTGCCTTCCTTGTTACTTTCATTGTATATTCTTTAACAGTGCAACCTTCGGTTCCATTTTGGGATTGTGGTGAGTTCTCTGCAGCAGCAATCTGGCAACAGGTTCCTCATCCTCCGGGGGCACCTCTGTTTTTGATGTTAGGTAGTTTGTTTCAATTAATCATACCTTTTGGCGATTTGGGATGGCGAATGAATATGATGTCCGTTGTATCAACATCATTTACGATTTTGCTACTTTATTTAATCACGGTCAAAGTAATAATGAATTTCAGAAAAGAAAAAATTACTGACCTGGCAGATAATTTAATGGTTTATGGTTCTGCTTTTGTTGGGGCTTTGGCTTTTTGCTTTAGTGATACGCTATGGTTTAACGGCGTAGAATCAGAAGTTTATGCAACATCTTCTCTATTTACGGCATTAGTTGTTTATTTGATGATGAAATGGAACGAAGTAGCTGATAATCCTGGTCACGAGAGGTATTTATTGTTGATAGCCTATATTTTGGGACTTTCGACTGGTGTCCATTTGCTGGCTATTTTAACAGTATTTTCAATTATAATGGTTATTTATTTCAGGAAATATCAAATAAACACAAAATCTTTTGTCCTTATGGGAATAATAGCTTTACTTGTATTTTTTATTACCTATCAATTTGTTATAATGTGGCTTCCCACAATGCTTGCCGGAGACTCACCATTCAAAAATGAAGCAAGAGAAAGAATCATAGAGGATAGCCCTGTTATGACTTTATTTGCCATTGCAATAATAGGCGGAGCAATAGCACTGCTTTGGTATGGAATCAAAAGAAAATACCATATGCTTAAGCTTGCCACAACTTTCTTCCTTTTGATTCTTTTCGGTTTTACTACTTATACTCAAATATTGCTACGTTCAAATGCCAATCCTCCAATGAACGAAAATGAGCCGAAAAATTTCCCCAAGCTGGTTTCTTACCTTGGTCGTGAGCAATACGGGGAACAAACGATGTGGCCCCGAAGAACTGATTATAATGATGAACAAAAGAAATATTATTATAACCAACGAGACGAGAATGGGAATTATGTTTATGGCGAATGGAATGAACCTGAATCTAAACGTGTTGTAAGAAAAGACGGACAGGCTGTTTCGGTTCCAGATTGGAGTAATGTTAACACAGAAGGTGAGTTGAATTACCTATGGAAATATCAGATAGTGCATATGTATTTGAGGTATTTCTTCTGGAATTTCGTTGGCAGACAAAGTGATGTGCAGGATGCCGATTTTGCCTTTTTGGACAAGGGCGATGCTGATATATTGAATTATAAATCAGGTTTTGCAGATCAATTTCCGGTAAGGTTTTTTGCCTTACCTTTACTACTCGGTCTTTTAGGGCTATATTTCCATTTTACAAAAGACAAAAAAATGGCATGGGTTTATCTCGTCATGTTTCTATTGATGGGTGTTTTGGCTGCCATTGCTCAAAATCAGCAAAATCCGCAGCCAAGGGAGCGTGATTATTTCTATACGGGTTCCTTCATGGTGTTTTGTATGTGGATCGGGTTGGGAACTTATGCACTTGTGGAATTGATTTTCAAACAGAAAAAAACACCTGTTTTTGTTTCTATCATTATTGCCGGGTGCTTGATATTAGTTCCAGTAAATATGGCTATCGGAGGATGGAACATTCACACCAGAGCTGGAAATTATATTCCATTTGATTATTCATATAACATTCTTCAAAGCTGCGAAAAAGATGCCATATTGTTTACTAATGGCGACAATGATACATTCCCGTTATGGTTTTTGCAGGATGTTGAAGGCGTCAGAAGAGATGTTAGAGTTGTCAACTTAAGCTTAGGTCAGACTCTTTGGTATATTGACCAGCTTAAAAATAGAGAGCCCTGGGGTGCAAAGAAAATTCCACTTTCTTTCTCTGACGAGAGCCTTCGTGTCAGTGAAACAGACGACAGAGCTTTGAGCTATGATTTCGGAGAAGCCAAAAACATATCTATTCCTGTTAAAAAGGAAATTCTTGCAGAATATACAGATGACCAGAATATAATCAATTCCGGTCAAATGAATTTCACATTTGTCGGGCGACAGCTTGGAGAGCGTGACGGAAAAACCTATTATGTATTCTACGTCAATAACAAATTAATTCTTGATATTCTTCAGCAGACCAAATTCGAAAGACCGGTTTATTTTTCATCTTCAGTAGGTCCTGATGTTTTTTCAGGATTAGGAAGACATTTGAGATACGAGGGTATGGCTATGAGAGTCTGTCCGGTGCCGGTAAACAGTTTGAAAACCGGCAAAATTTACGAAAAAGTTATGGAAGCTTGTCTGATGAATGTTGATAATTCAAATAATTTTTCCCGAGAACCAAAATACGGGTTCAAACTTCGAAATCTTGACGGAAACAGCTATTACTATTATGACGAAGTGCACAGAAGATTGATGACAAATTATAGAATTTTATATTTGAATTATGCAACATATCAGCTTGAAACAAAGAAAGATTCTGCTAAATGCATAAAAATTATTGATTTAATGAACAAGTATATTTCGCCTGTTTACTTCCCCTTATATCATGACGAAGAGTCCCAGATTGCTATGCTTTATAATGAAGCAGGCGACAAAGAAAAGGCTCGTGAATGGGCACGAAGAACAATTAAAAGTTGCAACGAAATTTTTTCGAACAACAAATTGAGAAGGGACAGAGTCGAGACGCTTGCTGACGAAATGAAAGGCAGACATGGCGTTCACAAATCTGCTGCTGAAGCTTATAAAATATTGGGAGACTATAACGCAGCCAGAGAAAAACTTATGGCTCTTTATACTATTTCACGGCAGGCTCTCACAAGCATACAGGGTAATCCCCAATATCAGAATGAAGTTAATCAGGTTCAGAAAAATATTTATGATATACTCGGTAATCTTGTTGGAATGGATGAAACCGAAATAGAATTGCTCGAAAATCAGGGCAAGAAAAAGGAAGCTCTCGAAAAAGCTGACTCTTTGTATAAAAAATATATAGCTGACCAAGACCCGCTCATTCAGTCAATGGCAAGATATATTGATGAACAGGTGAAAAGATTAAACGGAAATATAAGAAATGACACGGCAAAGAATCAATAAAATATGACAAAGTAATGTCGAATCCAGAAATTTCTTTGATTATACCGGCTTATAACGAGGCAGAGAGGATAGGTAAATCTTTAGTCTCTGCCAAAGAATATTTATCTGAAAATTTTGAAAATTATGAAATAGTTGTTGTTGATGATGGTTCTTCAGATGGAACTGCCGATATAGCAGGTAGTGCCGGTGATTTTGTCAAAGTTCTCAAACTCGAAATGAACTGCGGAAAAGGTGCCGCCGTTAGAAAGGGAATGCTTAATTCAACGGGACTATTCCGTGTTTTTTCAGATGCTGACTTTTCAACACCAATCTATGAACTAAAAAAAATCATAGAGGAACTTAAGAGTGGTGCCGATGTCTGTATCGGTAGTCGAGCCATTCAACCCGATTTAATCAAGGTGCATCAACCTTTTTTCAGAGAACTGCTCGGAAAAACTTTTAATTTATTTGTCCGTACATTCCTTTTTTCGGGCTTCAAAGACACTCAGTGCGGATTTAAAGGTTTCAAAGACTATGCAGCCGAGAATGTTTTTAGTAAGGCAAAAATTGATGGCTTCGGTTTTGACGTCGAAATTTTATATATAGCTAAAATTCAAGGTTACAATATAAAACAAGTCCCTGTTGAATGGTATAATGACGATAGAACTACCGTTAGTCCTGTCAAGGGGTTAAAAGCTTTTATTGAATTATTTGAGATCAAAAGACTCCATAATTAAATGGAAGAGATTTTCTTTAGCCCGGCTCTCAAAAAGTTCAACCAATTGATTGAAATTATCAACTCCAAGAACCCAAACTGGAAAAAAAATCTAATTTACTTAGCATTGGCTCAGTTTATAGCGATGGCAGGGATGAGCTCTTGTGTCCCTTTTCTTCCTCTTTTTATAAGGGATTTAGGCGTAACAGATATGAACTCAGCAAAATTATGGAGTGGGATTGTTTTTTCTGGTCCTTATATTTTTTCAATTATTACCGTTCCGATTTGGGGCACGCTTGGTGATAAGTACGGAAGGAAACTGATGGTTATCAGGGCAATTCTTGGACTGGCTCTCTCAATGGTTCTTATGGGATTCTCGCAAAATGTTTATCAATTGTTTTTTTTTCGTGTTCTTCAAGGAGCTTTGAGCGGGTATGTAGCCGCTTCGTTGGCATTTGTTATAGCTAATACACCAAAAGAACGTTCCGGTTATGCAATTGGTATTCTTCAAAGCTCGCAATCGGCAGGCACAATTATTGGTCCTTTTATTGGCGGCGTCATATCTGATTTATTCGGGTTAAGGATTGTCTTTTTTATCGTTGGGGCTTTGTGCCTTATTAGCAGTTTCCTGATAATTAAGTTTGTTGAAGAAGAGAAAGAAAATAAATCAACAAACACAAATGAAAGTCTGATTAAAAATTTGAAAATCGTAAAAAATTCAAAGGGACTGACAAATATTTTGATTTTGATAGTAATTTCTCAAGCAGGAATTTTATTCACTCAACCAATATTTCCATATTTTGTTGAGAAACTTGGTGCCCCGGCAATATACCTTTCGACTGTTACCGGCTTGCTTGTAGGGATAGTTGGAATATTTACAATTGTTTTTGCACCTATTTGGGGGAGGCGAAACGACCGTAAAGACTACAAAAAAACACTTATTATTAGCCTATTAGTGTCTGCAATTGTAATACTTGCTCATCTGATTGTACCAACTTATTATTATTTGTTTCCATTAAGAATTATGCTTGGAGTATTTGTTGCAGGAATTTTGCCTTCACTTTTTACTGCTTTGAGCAAAAAAACGAGACGAGAAAATGCCGGAGGGCTTATGGGTTTGGCTTCGAGTGCCAATTTATTTGGGGCTTTAATTAGCTTTTTGCTTTGTGGTTTAGTTTCTTCTGCCTTAAATCTTGAATGGTGTTTTATCATTTCGTCTATATTGCTTTTTTTTGCTGTTATTTTAAATTTTAAACCCTTTAATGAAAATAAGTTAAAAATTTCTGTATGATTTATTATTTTGTCTTAACTCATTTTAAAAAAAATAAAAAAAGTATGAGAATAAGAAACTTTTTAATGATTATTGCTACTTTTTGTTTTCTTCAACTGAGCTGCGGCGATAGCGGTCTATCAAGCTCAGAGCCTATTGATATGAAGCAAGGGGTAAGAATATTTTTTTTAACCCAGGGATTGCCAGCTAATTTTATAATGGACTTGATGAAAGATGATGATTTTCAAACTTTTTTTTATCTATCTTTGACAACGAACACTGTTTTGACAGGAGATTTGCCTTCATCTGAAAGTATGGCTTATGCTCTTGCTTATCTTGATTATCCAAGTAAGTTAAACTACTTAAAATTTGATGAAATCGAAATGGAAAACCTCACTCCATTAGTTTTTCCGACTAAATTTGAAATGCCTCTTAATTGGAACAGGTTCAAATATCAATTCGGTAAAAAATACCTTTGGGAGCTATCAATGCAAGGCGAAGAGATTTACACAGATACTATCAAAACAAGCGATAATTTACAGAAATTTTATATAAACTCAAAAGATACTTTTGTTTCAATTAATTCACCAGTCAATCTAAGATGGACAAAACCAAACGAACAGACATATTTGTGGCTCAGTATGATTTATAATGGGGTCGGTTCAGATTCTTTGAAGAAAATTAGTGGTTTCAAAATTGATGATAATGGCAGTTTTATAATAAATCCGGGCGATTTACAAAATCTTGGAGTAAAACCTGTTGGGAAGCTAACTTTTAAACTTTACAGATTTAGCAAAAAGTTAAAGGATTTTGGAAAGGACAAAAGAAAAGTTTTGTTTTTTACTGCCGGCGAATCAAGTGTTTATGTGCATCTGAAAGAATAGCACTTACTTTTTTTAATAAATTTTAAGGCTCATTAATGAAAAAAATAGGGGAAAAAATTATATTATTTATAATATTTTTGATATTATTTTCGAATTTGATGGCGGAATCAGACACAACCACCTTATGGACAAATGGTGGGTTTGCTTCTCTTGTATTCAATCAGATTAGTCTGACTAACTGGGCAAAAGGTGGTGAAAGCAGTCTTTCGAGCACAGCTTTTTTGAACCTTTTTGCAAATTATAAAAAGGGAAGTCTTCAATGGGATAATAGCCTTGATTTGGGTTATGGCATCCAAAGTGGCGAGGAACTGGGTTTAAGGAAGAATGAAGATAAGATAGATTTAAATTCAAAGATAGGTTTTAACGCTTTCGATCAAGTCTTCTATACAGCTCTGTTTAATTTTAAGACTCAATTTACTTATGGTTATAACTATCCAAATGATAGCGATGTTGTGTCTAAGTTTTTCGCCCCAGCTTATCTAATAATTTCTATTGGTTTAGATTATAAGCCAGCTGAGTATTTTTCAGTTTATTTATCCCCTGCAACAGGCAGAATCATCTTTGTTCTTGACCAAAAACTCGCCGATCAAGGTGCCTACGGAGTAGACAAAGCCATTTATGATAATAATGGCAACCTTCTTGAAAGTGGAAAGACAATAAAACCTGAGTTCGGTGCATATCTCAAAGCTATCTTCAAAAAAGATATATTCGAGAATGTAAATCTGGAATCGAAGTTGGCTCTTTTTAATAACTATACTGACAAAGACCTGGGGAACAGGAAGAATATTGATGTTGATTGGGAAACCAATATCGTAATGAAAATTAACAAATTTATCTCTGCTAATATTATCTTGCATTTAATTTACGATGAGAACATAAAAGTACCGATTTTTGAAAAAATTGACGGCGTTAAAACAAAAATCGGCGAAGGCTCAAGGTTACAGATAAAGCAAGTTTTCGGACTTGGTTTTTCGTATAAATTTTAGGTGATTTACTGAGAAAAATTTCAGTCAAATACCCACTTAGCTTCTGGCTCGTCAATATACTCCAGATGATTGAGAAACTGGCTTACTGGAATGTATTGCTTCAGATGCCGGTTTATATAGCACAGAAAGACGTTACAGGAGGTTTACACTGGGATCAGGCATTGAAGGGTGTTATATTCCTTATCTGGGCTTTGTTTCAAAATATAGTACCAATTTTCTCTGGTGGTTTTTCTGACAGATATGGTTATAAAAAGTCCTTAATTTTGGCAATTTTATTGATTTTCTGTGGATATTTAATTTTAGGAACACAAAGAGAGCTTGTTCCATTCATAATTGGCACCATCATACTCGGAATTGGTTCTGGTATCTTCAGACCAACCTTACAGGCAAGTGTATCGCTCACAATATCTACTGACATCGAAACAAAAGCCTGGGGTATCTATGTAATGCTGATAAATGTGGCAGTTATGCTTGCTCCTCCACTGTCCAAATTTATGAAAGATATATCCTGGTCTGCTGTTTTCTTTGCGAGTGCCGGGCTCACTCTGTTGAATCTTTTGGTTGTAGTGTTCTACAGAAAATTACCCGAAAACAACTCATCAATCGCAGAGAAAATCAAAGATGTGTTCAGAAATATTTTTAATAATTTAATAAAATCTGATATTCTTTTGTTTTTGATTAGTATGTCCGGCTTTATTACTGTATATATGCAATTTTACGAAACTTTGCCAAATTTTATAATTGATTGGTCAGACACTTCAAATTTAGCAAAGAGTTTTCGAATGCCTGAGTTTATGCTTATTAACACTCCAAATGGAAAAATGATCTCCTATGAATGGATTTATAATTTGAATTCGATTTTGATTATATTGTTTGTTGTGATTATTTCAGCTATTACAAAAAAATTCAACAGAATTAAGACAATTTCAATAGGTATAATCTTTGCGTCATTAGGTCTTCAGTTGTGTGGTTTCTCAAGGGAGGGTTACTATCTTATTGCAGGTGTGATAATATATACTTTTGGGGAAATGACAGTAAATCCAAAATTTTTGGAGCATCTTTCGAAAAAAGCAAAGACTGGTCAGAAAGCCTTGTATATGGGCTATCTTAATCTATCCTATACAATCGGACTCTCTATCGGTGCTTTGTCAGGTGGAATCATTTATAAACATTACGGTGAAAAAGCACACCTTGCATCAAAGTATTTGTATGATAATTATGGAATTGTCGAAAATAATTTATCGCTGGCTTTTGATAAATTAAGAGAAGTAACAAATCAAAATTCATCTGTTTTAACTAATATTTTATGGGAACACTACCAGCCTCAGTTTATTTGGCTGCCATATCTTATAATTGGTTTAATATCAGCTTTTTTTATATTTAAATTAAATAAAAGCCAGGAAAATTTGTAGTTTAAAATATTACAAAAAAATCATTAAAAGTATTAATGATAAGTTAAATTTGTTTATTATATTAAAATTTATTAAACTGAATTATATTTACAAGAAAAAAGTTGGAGGAAATATTATGAAAAAAATTCTGATACTCTTTTCGATAGTTGTAATTGTCTTTTCCAAAGCTCACACTCAACCAGATCTGATTAATCTGGAGATGAGCAATTCAAACCTTGGCAAAAATTTTTGGGTTGCAATTCCACAAAATGATGTCTCAAACAGTGGACTCAGGCAGGAAGGAATTGAAATAGTTTGCACACCCATAAGGAACACAACGATTTTTATGGAAGTTCCGGAATTAGGCGTCATTAAATCAAAGTCAGCCGAAGCTTTCAAAGTAACATCATTTTCTACAAATAATAATGACTTTGGCTGGACTATGGAAGTCAACGAAAGTGAAGTGGTTTCGAAAAAAGGCATTCATTTATATGCCTCCCAGCCATTTTCGGTTTATGTAATTAACTCAAAACAGTATTCCTCAGATGGATATGCCGCAATCCCGGTTGAAGGCTGGGACAAAGAATATTATCATTGTGCCTATTATGACTGGTATCAAAATACCGGCGACGACAGAAATAAGTTTAGAGGAGGCGGTTTTATTGTTATAGCGTCAGAAAACGGAACTAATGTAACCATAAAGCTCGATGGAGTGGGTAAAGGTTTTGCTACCACTGTCGGAGGTCTTGATATTGGAGAAACTATTAATGTTTCCTTGAATGAAGGTCAGACTTATTTGGTTCGTGGAAACGGCAAAACAAAAGGACAATTTGATCTAACCGGCACGCTTATAACTGCGAACAAACCAATTGGAGTTGTTTCCTTTCATTTAAGAACTATGATACCGTTTCAATGCCCCGAAGACAGGGACCACATCAACGAAATGATTCCTCCCGTATCAAGCCTTGGAAAAAAATATGCAACTGTTGCATTCAACAGAACCCCAAGAGGAAGCGCCAAAGGCGAAGGAGATCTATTTAGAGTTCTTGCAACGCAAAAACAAACTGACGTTAAATGTGATTTTTACGACAAGTCAACACTTAAACTCATTGGACACAGAGATGTCCTGATTCAAAATCCGGGAGGATGGAATGAAGTTGATCCAATTGGCGATATCGGAAATAATAATACTAAGAAGTCTGTAAGAGGTATTTCATATTGGCAATCTGATAAACCATTCCTCCTTGTTCAAAATTCATTTTCACAACCCTGGGATGGTGATGCAAAATGGTCTCCTCTAAGTGTTGTTGTTCCCCCTGTCGAACAATATGTTCCAGGTTTTGTTTTTCAAACTCCTGATAAAACAGATTTCAATGACAATGAAATTACTCTTTTTGCAATTGGTGATCCGAACGATCCCGATAATAAGCTTTTAAAATCTATAACTCATAATGGGAACGAAATTTGGAAAAAGTATCCTCAACTTTTTGGTAATAGGATTGAGGCTACTGATATATATTGGATTAGATTCAAAGTCGAATTAGGAACTCACACTGTTAATTCTGCAACAAAAGTCGGTGGCTACCTTAATGGCTTTAGCAGTTATAATGCTTATGGTTATCCTGTTGGAATGGGAACTAATAAAATAGATGAATATGACGTTGAGCCACCAGCATTGAAAAAATCAGGAAGCTGCGGTACATTTACATACGAAGCAACCGAAACTAAGGTTGGCAGAGTAACGGATAATCCTCGACAGTTAGACCAAGGTTTGAAAAGAATAGCTTTCTTTTCCGAAAAGTCTTATAATGTAACATTTTCAATGGAAAATCCCAATAATTTCAAACCACAATTGAAAATATCAAGGCAGAAATTTACTTTAGAAGTAGTTGATTTAACCAAACCTGCTTATGCTATTGTTGGAATTATGGACCGTGCAGGAAATTACATACTTGATACTCTTCAATACCTACCAGAAGTTGTTAATTATAAGGCAACATTGGACGAACAGGGGATTCTTAGTTTCGGCGAGGTAAGAGCTCAAAGAACAAAGGAATTACCTGTTAAAGTAACAAATAATTCAGGAAAACCAATAAACTTTATTAATGTATCGCTCAAAACCACTTTCTTTGAATTAAAGAACAATCCGTTCCCGTTTACACTTGAAAATGGTGAAACAAAAGAGTTAACAATTGTTTACATGCCAAAAAACAGAACGGCTCCAAATGCACCAAATACTGACACTTTGATTTTTTATTCCGAATGTTTGTCTTATAAGATTCCTGTTATCGGCAAAGGTGTACTTCCTGCTATTGCCGCAGACGGACATGATTTTGGGGAAGTTTTTCTGAATAATCGTTTATGTATCGATGAGCAGAACAGCAAAGGATTCAAAATTGAAAATACCGGCAATTTTGAGTTAGTTGTTAACGGAATAGAGAATATAAAACCACCATTTATGATCACTACCCCGACTGAACCTCCCTTTCCATTTAGAGTTCAGCCCGGCGAGAAAGTATATCTGAAATCCATTTGCTTTATTCCAAATGATACTCTTAAATTTGAACAGGATATAACAATAAAAAGCGACGCTGAAAATGGAGACTTTACGATCAAATTGACTGGTAAAGGCAAAGCCAAGGAAGATCCTAATTATGTTATAGATAATGAAGTTGATGATTTCGGAATTGTTTCTGCTCTTTTGTCAGATGATAAATTAAAAATTAATTTCAATCTGTCAAAACCTTCAATTGTTGTCTTCAATATTTATGATACTAAAGGTTCAATATTGTCAACAATTAATAAAAATAATCTATTAGCAGGAATAAATCAGGCAGAGATTGATGTTAAGAACTTAAACACAGGGCTTTACTTCCTTGAAATGCGAAGTACAACAAGTATTTCGGCAATAAAATTCATTATACTTAAATAACCTGTGATTTATTTTCAATATTGCGTCAAGAGGCTGTCAGTTTAAACTACAGCCTCTTACTATTTTTAGTAGCTTTCTTTAAAGTTTTATAACACCTTAGTTCGAAAATAGCTCGATAATTAGGTCTTGGAGAGTGAGAAATTTATCCTCAACTTTTTTTATTAAATGTTAATGGTTTAACAAAAAACTATGCTGGAAAGCTTTTATAAACGGAAGAATTATTTTGTGTTTAGTTTTAACATATGAAAGAAGAAGCTTGAAAAAATAAGCTGAAAGCCAATAACAAGAAGGGTAACCGAAGCGATAACAAGCCTCATAGTAATGGTAATTCCAGCTTCGAAGAAAATTCTGTCGTTCCAGATAATCAAAGAGTAAATGAAACCGCCAAGACCGAGCAAAACCATAATGCCACCGGCTATCAAGCCTTTTTCTAATGTGATATTCTGCAAAATTTTCTCAATTTGCGGAGTAGTTGGAAGAAGCTTTTCGTGAACAGCAAAAGTTTTAGAGAAAACAGCGAAAATTACTGTTTGAAACCCTATCATTACTGCTCCTGATGCATATAGCATAGTATGAATGTCCCAGGAAAGCTGTGGATTGAAAAATATCCAGGAACTAACCAAAAATCCCGCAATCATCAAGAAAAGTCCTGGATAGAAAAAAATCCATCTGGGTGAATAAAGCAATAAAAACTTGAGATGTCTCCAACCATCATTGAAAGGCCGTAAATGAGATTTTCGATTTTTACTCATTGGAGATAAAGTGGTAGGCACCTCAGTCATTTTTAGGTCATAAATGATTGATTTAACAACCATCTCGCTGGCAAATTCCATCCCTGTTGTGTGCAAATCCATCCAATTATATGCTTCGCGGTGAAATCCTCTGAGCCCACAGTGAAAGTCATTTACCTTGCTTTTAAAAAAAAGCTTTCCTATGCCCGATAGTATTGGATTTCCGAGATACCGGTGAAGAAAAGGCATAGCACCTTTTTGTATTCCAGCCTTAAAACGATTTCCAACCACAAGATGGTAGCCCTCGCGGAGCTTTTCGAGAAATGGCATTAAATTCAAAAAGTCATAACTATCGTCGGAATCTCCGATTATAACGTATTTACCCTTTGCCTGGGATATACCTCCCATAAGAGCGGCACCGTAACCTTTTTCTTGAACATTGACTACGGTAGCTCCAAGTTTTTTTGCTATATTGACTGAATCATCTGTGCTACCATTGTCAGCAACTATAATTTCGCCTTTGATATTATTGTAATACAGGAAAGTTCTTGCTTTCTGAATGCACTGTCCTATTGTTTGGGCTTCATTTAGGCAAGGCATAACAATAGACAATTCATACCCCTCAGAATTGCCCGATTCATTCTGCTCAGTAAATCCATTTAGTTCGAGAGTATTTACTTCCTGTGCATCCAACTTTTTATTTTATTTATTTTACAGTTTATTATATCGTTTGATTATTGATTTTCTTAATGAACCCTATTAATATTATCTTTTCAACATTAAAAAGAATATAACTTTCAACTAAATTTAAAAAAAATTTATAAAAAAAAATAATTATGGGACAATTCGATGAATCATTCTCGGGAAAGGTATAACTTCTCTGATATGAGAAGCACCTGTAATCCATTTTACAGTTCTTTCAACACCAAGGCCAAAACCGCTATGTGGAACGCTACCATATTTTCTCAAATCAAGATACCATTGGAAATCTTCAACGGGTAAATTTTCCTGAATAATTCTTTCTAGCAAAAGATCATGATTATCTTCCCTTTGGCTGCCGCCGATCAGTTCGCCAGCTTTTTCAGGACCAAGCATATCCATAGCCAGAACAACTTTTGGATTTTCAGGATCTCGTTTCATATAAAATGCTTTCACGTCTGTCGGGTACCGGTGAATTATTAAAGGCTTGTCAAATTGTTCCATAATAGCTTCTTCCTGTACGGCGCCAAAATCCTCACCCCAGGGAAAGGGAACTTCAATTTCCTTGCCATCAGGAAGTTTCTTGATTAAAGGAACATTATTCCTGTTCAACCATTCTACAGCCTCGCTATAACTCATTCGATAAAAAGGTCTCTTTATGTTTTCAAGTTTGGTCGTATCTCGTTCGAGTGTTCTTAGTTCCCTTTCGTTTGTATTAAGAACATATTGAACTATATATTCAACAAGGTCTTCGGCAAGGTCCATATCATCGTTAAGATCGAAAAACGCCATTTCGGGTTCCACCATCCAGAACTCTGTCAGGTGTTTTCTTGTTTTGGATAATTCTGCACGAAATGTTGGACCAAATGTATAAACTCTGCCTAAAGCCATTGCCGAAGCCTCGGCGTAAAGTTGACCAGATTGTGAGAGATATGCTTTTCCTATATCAAAATACTGTGTTTCAAACAAAGTAGAGGTTCCTTCACAGGCATTAGGAGTAAGCAAAGGGGAGTCCATCAATTTAAAACCATTACCATCGAAGAAATCTCTAATAGCTTTGACAACAGAAGCCCTTATTCTCATAATTGCATGTTGTTTTGATGATCTGAGCCATAAATGTCTGTGTTCGGTTAAAAAATCGGGACCATGTTCTTTTTTGGTAATAGGGTAGTCCTTTGCAATTTGAATGATTTTTAAATCTGTTACCTGAAGTTCATATCCTCCCGGGGCTCTGTCTTCTTTTTTGACTATACCATTAATTGTTAAGGATGATTCCTGAGTTAAAGATTTAGCTAATTCAAATTTTTCCTCGCTCAGATCATTTTTCGATGCAATACACTGACAAATACCAGTTCCATCACGTAAATCAATAAAAACAATGCTACCTTTGGAGCGATGTTTATAAACCCAGCCTCTCAAAGTTATTTCGTTCCCTTCTGCAATGCCAATGTTTTCAATTGTTTGATAAGTTTTGTAGCGTGACTCCATTTATACCTCTTAAACTCTTTTGTAAAAATAAACTAAAAAATACGAAACGTTATATTTTTTATTTGTTTTTTTGAATTCTAATCAGCAAATTTATGTTGAAAAAAGTGTTTTAATTTATTTTTTCATAAAAGGTTAGAAATGAAAAAGATAGTACTGTTATTTCTATTAATAACCAATGGTTTCTATTATCTTCTTTCTGATGAAGCAATCAAATCAATCGAAAGGATAAACCAAATTGGCTCTTACCTGTCATCCGATGGACTCGAAGGAAGATTCATAGGATCTGAGGGGAACTTTAAAGCCGGGGAATTCATAATTGATTACTTCAGGGAAATTGGATTAAAACCTTTTAACAATTCATTTAAAAATGAGTTTCTTTATTCAGCAGGTTTAAGTCTTGACCAATCATCCTTTGTATCTTTTAAGTACACTGTGCAGAAACCCGGCTTGCCACCAGAAATGTGGAAGACATTAGAAAGAAGATGGACAGCCGGAACTGATTGGTTGCCCGTCGGTTTCAGTAGTGACGGGGAGGTTAGCGGACCTCTTGTTTTTGCCGGCTATGGGGTTACTGCAAAAGAAATCAACTATGATGATTATGAAGGAATTGACGTTAAAGGAAAAATTGTTATAGTATTTGTTGATTCAGCAGAGCATCTGCCGAAACAAGAAAGGTTCATACCTTATTCCACAAGAAGATATAAAGCTCAAAATGCAAAAGAACACGGTGCCGCCGCCATTATTTTTATTAAAACACAAAGTGATTCAGCTAATGTTTTTCAGCCTTTGAGCCATGATCCAAACAAGAATCTTGGAATTATAGCAATTCAGGCTAACAGAACTCAAATAGCAACCTTTTTCCCAAAAAATTTAAATTTATATCCGGTCGAAATGGAGATGAACCAGACCAAAAAGCCAAAAAGTTTTGAAATTCCACATACTAGCGTTACAATTAATGTTAAGACCAATACAATCGAGAAAACAGTTTTCAACGTAATGGGATATGTTCCGGGGACAGACCCATCCAAAGCAAACGAGTATCTTGTTGTTGGTGCTCATTTCGATCATATTGGCTGGGGGGAATATAACTCAAAATACAAAGGCAGGCAAAAAATGATTCACAACGGAGCTGATGATAATGCCTCTGGTGTTTCGGGTTTGATTGAACTTGCCGTTCGTATCTCGGAAAAACCTTTGAGACGTCCTGTCTTTTTTGTTGCTTTTAATGGCGAAGAAATAGGGCAGATAGGCTCTGAAAAATTCATTCAAACTTCACCTGTTTCAGTTGACAAATTAATCTTTATGATGAATCTTGACATGATTGGCAGGCTTAAAGATAACAAGATAAATATTTTTGGCTATGCAACCGCTGATTATTTCCCTAATATGATTGATTCGCTGGCAGCTTTAGATTCAATTAATGTTCTACGTTCGGCAGATGGATACGGACCAAGCGATCATTCTTCATTTTATGGCAAAAACATTCCTGTTTTGTTTCTTTTTACAGGAGTTCATCTGGATTATCACACACCATACGATGATTGGGATAAAATTAATGTTCAAGGCATATTGAAAGTGATGAGATTTTCTGAGGCAATCCTTAGAAGCATTGGTGATGCCGAAACAAGGCCAGTCTTCAGAAAGGTTATTCAGGACAGAGGAGCTTCCTACCAACCAACTGAAAGGGGTTACCCTAGAGCATGGTTTGGCATTATTCCAGCATTCGAAGATAACGAAGCGGGTCTAAAAGTAAATGGTTTAACCCCCGGCAGTCCAGCAGAGAAATATGGTATAAAAGCCGAGGATATTTTGACCGCCATAAATTCTGAAAATATAAATAATTTAGGAGATTTCAACGCAATTTTAGGAAAATATTCTCCCGGTGAAGAAATTAACGTTACTATTTTGAGGGAGGGGAAAAAAATGAATATAAAATTAGTACTTTCTTCAAGATGAAATAAAATGGTTCGGATTTATTTTTATTTTCCTCAGAAATTGCTACCTCCATTATTAAAAACGAACAAGATGAATGCCGAGGTGCTTTTTCTGCAATAATAATCCTTTAAACTTCCTTTAAAATGGATAATTTCTTAAATTGTATTGAAATTAAATCCTATTTTGAAAATAGTTGGAGTCATTTAATAAAGCTATATTTTTTGATAGGGACGGAATAGTAAACTATCGGATTGTCGGGGGTTACATTGAAACCAAAAGGCAGT
>CALHRB010000029.1 GCA_938038165.1 Candidatus Kapaibacterium sp.
CGAACAAGGAATGATGAAATATGAAATGAATAAAATCCCCGAAGGGGAGAAATTATTGTAACAAATGAATAACGACTACTCAATTAAACCCCGACGGGGTGATATTATGAATTTATAATTATCAGACTACTTTTTTATAAGATCGATTAAATAATAATGTCATCCTTTTCAGGATTTCATAAAAACCAACAGATTTAGATAACAGAAAATTGGGCTGCAGTAGTAAGTTTTATAACAATAAAAAAAGAGCGTTGATGTTACGGAACAGTCAGGAGACTGTTCCCTACTTTTGTAATCATTTTTATAACATAGGTAATTGACTCCTTTCAATTCCGTTGCTTTAGTATGTGGCTAAAGCCAACCGGTGGATTCGGAATTGTTTTTACCCGGTTGACTAAAGTCAACGGTAATAGAATGCTTTTAGAATAATGAATATCGAACAAGGAATGATGAATGACGAAGTATATAAAATCCCAAAAGGGGAGAAATTATTTTCGCCGGTGGTTCATATTCTAATTTTTAACTAAATTTTATCTTACTTCTTACATATTTAAATTGCAAATGAATTATTTCATAATTCCTAAAACCTTAATATCGCACAATAAAGTAATTCATCCAAAAAGACCTTATGAATATAAATGTACTTTTGACAGATGGTAATTATCAAAATACAAATGCCATAGTAAGAGCATTAAAATCCGTGAACTTAAAAGTTGGCGTGATATGTAATAATAAATATGATCTAAATTACATTTCGTTGTTACCAGATAGAAGATTTTTATTTAAAACAAATTTATTACAAAAAAATAATAATGAATCATTTGAAAATTTCTGGAATGAACTGGAAAAAATATTAATAAAGAATAATATTGAAGTTTTTATGCCTGTTGGTAATATATCATGCAGGTTTGCGTCTCAATACAAAGATAAAATTGAGAAGTATTGCAAAGTTCCTGTTGTTAATATTGAAACTATGAGAGTTGCTCAGGACAAAAACCTAACATTTAAACTTGCTGAAAGCCTAAATGTGCCAATCCCAAGAACATTTTACATCACAGATCTTAATGATGTTGGTATTGTAGCACAAGAAATCCAATTCCCTTGTGTAATTAAAAAGACGAATTATTACGAAGGAGGAGTTTTCTACTGTAACAGCAAAGCAGAATACGAAATGAACATGAATAGAATACTATCTGAGAAGAAGCAAAATGATGAATATCCTGTTGTTCAAGAATATGTTACAGGTGTAGGAACCGGTTATTATTCTGTTTATAAAAATGGCGAATGTCAGGGTTATTTTATGCACGAGAGAATTCACGAGTTTCCTGTAACAGGGGGTGCAAGTACCTTAGCAAAGAGCATTTATAATCCTGAACTAAAAAAATACGGTGATAAATTGTTAAGAGAACTTAATTGGACTGGTGTTTCTATGATAGAATTTAAGAGAAATCTGCAAAACAATGAACTCAGACTAATGGAGATTAACCCTAAATTTTGGGGATCGCTGGAATTAAGCTATGCTGCCGGAATAAACTTTCCATACCTCAACTATCTCTTAGCGACTGATAAACCCATCCCGTATTCGGATTATAAAAAAGATGTTTATTTCAGATGGACGATACCAGGCGATTGGCTCTGGTACATATTTAGTAATAAAAATCAACGAAAAGATTTCTTATTACTTAAAAAGAAAATAAAATTTAATACAAATATACATTGGGATGATCCATTTGTAGTTTTACACAACTTCTTACATTTTTTTATTAAACTATTCAGAACTAAAAAGTACCCTCATGGATTTATTAAACAAAAAAATTAATTTTCATATACATACGAAATATTCATTTGATAGTTTGCTGGAGCCCTCTTTTATAGTTGATTACCTTTTTCAACACGGCTATGAAGTTGCAATTATAACAGATCATAACAATATAGAAGGAGCTATTGAAGCTCAAAAGTATGCCGAAAATAAGTATGGTAACAAATTTCAGGTTATTGTTGGAGAAGAGGTACAATCAGATATTGGAGACATTATTGGTTTTCCTGTAATTCAAGAGGTAAAGCCAGGCAATTATCAAGAAGTTATAAAAAAATTTAAAGAGCAGGGGGCATTCCTCTGTTTGCCTCATCCATATAAATCCCATAATCTGTTTCTTATTCATCAGAATGACTTTATTGATGAATTTGATTTTATTGAGGTTTTTAATGCCCGTCTAAACGATAGTTTAAACGAACATGCGATGGATCTTGCAAATAAATTCAAGAAGATTAAAATTGTTGGAAATGATGCTCATGTTTCGAATGATTTACTTAATTGCTCTATAGTTTATAAAAATAATTTAGAAGAACCTTTGTTTGAAGTCAGGAAAACACATATAAAAAACATTCGGAAAAGTCAGATAATAAATTACTGGAAAAAACGGAATCCGATTCAGATTTTTAAATACTCATTGTTATATACAATCGGATTATAGTTATGATAAATATTCATGTTAATTCAAAGAACATTTCGGAAAAGAAATATACTCTTGAAATTCTTCTGGGTGAGTTTTTAGGATTACAATTTAATTTTATTAATGATTTAGATGATAACACTTATCAAATTGAGTTACCTAATGGAAATGTTTTAATGCTTAAGGATTATTTCTGGTCTGAAACAAAAGGTGAACTTGATTATTTAAACAAAAGAAACTTGCCCAACGAAATTAAATTCTTAAACTCACAATTTTGCTTTGAACAAAATCTGCCTGTTCTATACGGTAAGCCTGAAATAAAAATTGAAAATGGAAAAATTTCTTGTGAAGTGGATTTGATAGCAGGGGCGTTTTTATTTCTAAGCAGGTGGGAAGAATATGTTTCTGAGGATTTAGATGAGCATGGAAGGTTTAGATATAAAAATTCATTGGCTTGTAAATTTAACTTAGTACACAGACCTGTTGTTGATGAATACACAGAATTTTTGTGGAATATGCTTAAATATTTGAATCCGGAACTTGAACGAAAAGAAAGATATTACACTCCAATAATTACACACGACATAGATTCACCTCTCAGACTAATGAATTTAAGGATGCTGAGAAATTCTTTTTTTAGAAATCTGTTGAAAAGAAAGAATTTTATGAATGCTTTTAGAGATATCCCCGTTTACCTTTTAAATAAAATTAATCCGAAATTTGATTTAGGATATTCTTACGATATTCTAATGAATGCAAGCGAAGCAATCGGAGTTAAATCAAATTTTTTCTTCATCAATTCTCCTAGAACAAAATATGATCCTGGTTATGATAATTCTTCTAAAATAATGCAGGAAATATTTAATAAAATAAAGTTTAGGGGGCATATTATTGGAATTCACGCGAGTTATTATTCAACTGAAAATCCTGATATTTGGAAAAATGAATATCTTGAATTGTGTGAGAAAACCGACACAAAAATAAAAAACGGCAGACACCATTATTTAAGATTCAGAGTTCCATACACATGGCAGATATGGGAAGATAACGATTTGGAAACTGATCATACTTTAGGTTTTGCTGAAATGGAGGGTTTCAGGTGCGGAACAAGTTTTAGCTATTCGGTTTTTAATTTTCTTACCAGAAAGAAACTTAAATTAAAAGAGAGTCCACTTATATTTATGGAGGTAAGTGTAACTGAATATCAAAAACTTGATATGCCCGATCAATTCAGACAAAAGTTAGAGAATATTGTTAATATCGTTAAAAAGTACAATGGGCAGTTTGTATTTCTTTATCATAATTCGTTTTTTGATACCAGATTTTTAACATTAGATAGATATTATGATTGGATAGAGATTATCAAACCATAAGTCGAAAATTAAAATTATATTCAATTGTTAGATATGAGTAGTATCATAAAATTTGAGTTCTTTATATATATTGGACAAATCTTATTAAAATTATATCATACCTTTCTTAATTTTCTCAGGTCTTATATTGAATAACCAATAACGAATTTTTATAATTTAATTTTCAAACTAATCACAATATTTCTTTATTAAAGAACAAGACTTCTTGATGGAATCGATAATCGAGATATGTGTTTCTGTTGTAAGATTTTTTGAATTTATAATTGCAGGGAGATAACTCCTGTTCGCTCTGAGATGAGGATGAAGCCAAACAGAGTGTTGTGATAGTTTTTAACCGGCTGACTGAAGTCAACGGTAATAGAAGGCTTCTAGAATGATGAATAACGAACATCGAATGACTAAGTGAATAATATCCCCGAAGGGGAGAGATTATTGTAACAGGTGAAACACAACAGCATATAAAACTCCGAAGGAGTGACATTATGATCATTTAATTTTCAGACAACTCTTCTAACAGCTTCAGCTTCACTAAAAATAATGTCATCCCTTCGGGATTTGAGATTGTTTCCTTGACGACCATTTTACAATAATATCATCCTTTCAGGATTTAATAAAAACAAACAGATTCAGATAACAGAAAATTGGGCTGCAGTAGTAAGTTTTTATAACAATAAAAACGGAGCGTTGATGTTACGGAACAGTCAGGAGACTTTTACCTACTTTTCGTTGTACTCTTTTTAATAATGTAGAGAATTTACTCCTGTTAATTCCATCGCTCCGAGATGTGGCTGAAGCCGAGTTGCGTGTCGGAATTATTTTTATCCGGTTGACTGAAGTCAACGGTAATAGAATAGTTTTTGAATAATGAATAACGAACAAGGAAT
>CALHRB010000030.1 GCA_938038165.1 Candidatus Kapaibacterium sp.
TTCGGCAACTCTATCATAATTATCAAGATATTTTGAGGATAATTTTGGATTATTCGTTGTAATATCTGACCGGCAGAGTATAAAAAGGTCCTCAAGTGTCTCTCCTGCCTGAAAGGCTAATCTTCTCAACGCTGAATCAGTAACTTCAGAGCCAACTAATACCATAGGTCTTTGATGAAGTCTAATAATGGTTTCTACATAATTCAAATGATCCAGAGGGAACCTCATCCTTTGAAAAATTTTACGAATCATTTTTGCACCAAGTTCTTCGTGTCCCCAGAAAGTCCAACCAGTACCACTAACAAATTTCTTGGTTCTTGGTTTTGCTATATCGTGCGTAAGGGCAGCAAATCTTAACCAAACATTATCAGATTTAGCCGATACATTATCCAGAACTTTCAGTGTGTGCAGCAATACATCCTTATGACGGATTTCCTTGCCATTATCGGACTTATAATCAACACCAGCAAGATCATTAAGCTCAGGAAATATGAATTTCAGCAAGCCGGTCTCATAAAGAATCATCAAACCTATACTTGGCTTTTTGCTTTTTAGAATTTTTAAAAATTCTTCAGTAACTCGTTCCTGAGAAATGATTTTTATTCTCTCAGCCATTTGTTTGATAGCAAAAAGAGAGTTTTTATCTATATTAAAATTTAATTGCGAAGCAAAACGTGCAGCTCTTAACATTCTTAATGGATCTTCGTCAAAAGTCTTAAAAGGATCAAGAGGTGTTCTCAACTTTTTTAACTTTAAATCTTCTCTTCCACCAAATAAATCTATTATTTTTCCCTGATTGTTGCCTGTGAGTGAAATAGCCATAGCATTTATAGTAAAATCCCTTCTCTTTAGATCATCTTCAAGTGTTCCCTCGGATACGATGGGATTTCTGGAATCATTTTCATAAATTTCTTTGCGTGTTCCAACAAATTCAAGTTTGTAATTTTGGTAAGGGATAAGAGCTGTTCTGAATCGTTCATAAATGATAGCTTTAGTTTTTAAATTTTTAGCTAAAATTTTTGCAAAGTTAATTGAGTCGCCAACAACAGTAAAATCAAAATCCGAGGAATCTTTGTTGAGAAGCTTATCACGAACGCTGCCGCCGACGAGATAAACATCAATTTTTTGTTTCGAGGCAAAATTTGCTATTTTTTTTAAAATAGGTTCATCAAGCTGTAATATGTCTGAATCTTCATCTTCAATATAAAAAATCGTTTTTTGGGGTGAAAATTTCTTTTTTTTTTGTTTGTCGCTTAACTGCATCAATCTAAGATACCAATATAAAATTGAGATTAAGAGATACGAAAACGATAATATTTCATTGTTTTTTAATTGATTGTTATCACCGTGAAACGATATATCTCCGCACCAGGATTTAAATAAAAATTTTCAGGAAGCCCAGCTTTTCTACAAAGATTTTCAAGGAATGTGTTTAAATCCCAATTGTTTTCTGAAGCAACCTGAGGAAGTAAAAGACCAGTTGTATTTTCGTTGCGGATAAACAATCCATCTCTGCCAATCAAAATTTCCGATGTATCAAAAACTTTTTTAAACCTTGATAGTATTGATATTTCTATATCCAGTGAATCGAGATCAGATTGTTCAATAGGACCAAAACGGTAATCCTTAGTTGCGGCAAGTTTTGCTACTTCTTCAACTTCTCCAATAATCGAAGAGTTAGGATAGGTATGCCCCATACAAGCTCTTAATTTTCCAGCTTTTCGAATTGTAACAAAACAGGTCAAAAATTCTCCCAGGTTTTTAGTAACAAAATACTTTTTATGCTCTGATTCTTGCTCGTAATCTAAAGAATTTGAGATTGACCTGACTATACTTTCTTTCGCTGTTCTAAGAAGAAATTCTTTTTCTTCTTGGGTGAAGTCAGGAAAAGTAGGTTCAATTTCTTCGCTTTCGATTAGTGCAGCGGCAAGGTAACCTACAACTCTATCTCTTTTTGACTGGCCTGCAGGAGTATCACCAGAGTTGGCATATTTTAGAGGAATTAACTTTTTAGCACCCAAAGCTTCTGAAACTATCATAACAGTCGTAATAGGACCACCACCGCAAGCTTCTATCTTTCTTAAATAAAACTGTGAGCTAAACCGGAAATAGTCATACGAATTAAGTATTTTTATTAAAGAGATGTCTAATTTTCGGGCAGTATAGTAATCGTGAAAATGCGAAAGGTCTGAACTTGCAACTAATAAAACTTTTTTTGAGGATGACTTTATGACATTAATCAAAGCCATTGATAGTGAGTGAATTGTTTTAAAGTCTTGAGATCCCATTACAATTGGAACGATTAAAGCTTGAGGTTGAACAGTTTGGATAAAAGGGATTTGAACCTCGATACTATGCTCACTTGATGACTCTGTCCAGCTATGACCAAGATTTGACAGAAAAACATCTTCATGAACTTTTGATAGCATCTTGGCAAACTCGGTATCAACTTTTGATATTCCCAATGGGCTTACATAAGCTTCTCCATTGAAGACAGATGCCCCTTTGAAAGATTTGAAATGACTCGGAGATATAATAACTATCAAGTCAAAGTTATCATTGATAATTTCACGATATGCTTTTCCTGCAACTGATCCACTGAAAACATAACCTGCGTGGGGAGAAATTAAGCCGAAAATTTTTTTGTTAATTTTTTTTGGTTGATTCAATTCCAAAAACTCTTGCAACATATCTTTTAGAGAGTCAGCATTTGCAGGATAAAAAGAGCCGGCAACCTTTGGTGGTCTGTAAGTAATATGATTTGGATCGAGCATATCTAAGCTTGATAAAAATGAATTGAGTGATGTTGCCATAATCAATAAAGATATATATGTATTAACAAAAGTATTCATTGTTTCATATCTTTTTATTAAAATAAAAAACAATTAATTAAAAAAAAAATAAATCTTTTGAATAGTTTTTAAATTGTAGTATTATTTTTATTTTTTTTATTAATTTTAATTTTTAAAAATTTGATTTCGTAATTCTGATGTTTTTTCTTAATCATGCAAGATTTAACAGGTAAATCGCTGAAACATTACTATGTGGAATCAAAAGTCAATGAAGGTGGGATGGGAGAGGTCTATAAAGCTATAGACAAGAATTTAAACAGAAAAGTTGCATTAAAAGTCATAAGTCAAAAATTAGAAGATAAATACGCTATCGAAAGATTTAAACAAGAAGCTTACATGGCTTCTCAATTAGACCATCATAACATCTGTACGATAATCGAGATTGATCAAAATGATGAAGGTTTTTACTATATAGTAATGATCTGGAACGATGGTCAATCACTATCAGATATTTTAAAAGACACTAAATTAAATATTGATGACTCGGTTAATTATATCAGACAGTGTTTCCAAGGTTTGAGTGTTGCTCATAAAAAAGGAATTCTTCATTTAGATATTAAACCGGCAAATTTAATGATAAATACCGAAGGAAATTTAAAAATTATTGACTTCGGCTTATCCCGGTTGGATAGAGAACTGCCTGCTTTCGAACTTGATGAACTTTATGGCACAGTTTCTTATCTGTCTCCGGAACAATCTTTAGGTAAGCAGGTAGATAACAGGGCTGATATTTGGTCAGCAGGTGTTGTTTTCTACGAATGTCTGACCGGTCAGGTTCCTTTCAGAGGGGATTATGAAGAAGCGATAATGTATTCTATTGTAAATGAAGAACCGATCAAACCTTCGGTTATTAATCCAAATATTCCTGAATTTCTTGAAAATATTGTTCTAAAATGTCTCGAAAAAAATCCAGACAAAAGATACAATTGCTGTGAGGAAGTAATCAAAGATTTAGATCTTTTCATTAGTGGAAACTATCTTGAACAAGAAGAGACAGGAAGATCAGAAAGCAAACTGATCTCAATAGAAAAAGATACAAAGAAAAGATTATTGGAGAGATTTTCGAAAGTTCAATTACTTGCAATATCACTATTAAGTTTCCTGGTGATTTTTCTGTTGTTGTATTTTTTAACTGATAGTTTCAGCACAAAAAATGAAAATTTATCAGACGAAGAATTCAAACGAGTAGCTATTTTGAAATTTGAATTTTTAGATCCAAAAGAAGGGGACGAAATTTTTTCGAAAGGCTTTACCTACAATCTTGCCGATAACCTTGCTCAGTTTCAAAATTATGGTAAGTATCTTTCTATTATATCTCCAAATGAGATATTCGCAAACGAGATTACAACTATATCTGCTGCAAAAAACAAATTTAATGCTAACATTGCGGTCTCGGGTACTTTTATGAGGAAAGATCAGGCAATACAGCTCACTCTTAGATTATATGACAAAGATATGGTTACCCAAAATACCCGAATAATAATTGAATCAGATGCTCGAAAAAGCTTGCTTCAGGACAGTGCATTTACGATACTTGCAGATATGCTGGGTATTGATTACGAACTTGCATCCAAGAAAGCAAAAATACTACCACCACCCACTCAAAACGAAAAAGCATATGAACTTTACATAAAAGGATTAGCATATCTGGGTAGATATGAAAAATTTGAAAATATAAACAAATCAATCGATTTATTCAAAGAAGCTATTCAAAATGATGAGACTTATGCTCTTGCCTATGCTGGCTTAAGCGAAGCATACTGGTATAGGTATGATATTACATTAAATCAGTTAGATGCAGAACTAGCCGAGAAGAATTCAAAAAAAGCAATTGAATTGGCTCCATATTATCACCAGACTTTGTTGGCAATGGGGAATACTTACACAGAAATGGGAAAATTTAAGGAAGCTATTGATGTTTATTCTCAAGTCCTGAGAGCTAACCCATCCAATTCAAAGGCATTGCTAAAAATTGCAATTGCTTATGAATATTCCAATCAATTCGACTTAGCTGAAAAAAATTATAAAAAAGCTATCTTATATGATAGTCTTGAATGGTCAAAATATAACAATTTAGGAGCTTTCTATCGTAACGTCGGACAATACGACAAAGCTATCGAAATGTTCCAAAAAGTCATTGAATTGTCCAAGGATAATGATAGAGGATATAATAATATCGCCGCAGTGTATTTATTACAAAAAAAATTCAACGAAGCATTGAATTTCTTTGATAAAGCTTTAAAAATTAATGACAAAAATCCTGATACTTACAACAACAGAGCAGCAACCTATTTCCTCTCTAATAGATTTAAAGAGGCTGCTCAAGAATATGAGAAGGCTTTAAAATTAGATAAACCTACTTATTTCCTCTATGGTAATCTTGCTGAAACATATCATTTTATACCTAATTATCAAGATAAGGAGCGAGAATATTTAATTAAAGCAATTAAAGCTGGCGAAGAAATGATTAAGATCAATCCAAATA
>CALHRB010000031.1 GCA_938038165.1 Candidatus Kapaibacterium sp.
AATGCTCGAATGCAGTTAAACTGGTATCACAAAGACATTGGATGGGCTCAAGATTAATTTTAATTTTTTCTGTTATCAGTATTAATGTTTGCATTGGCATGATATCACAATAAAAACTGATTGAGTAAAGTAAATTTGTGAACATCTGAGCTACTGTAGTCAATGAGCTTTCTTCATGATAAATATTACTAACATCGATATTTGTTTCTGTTCCTTGCAACACTTTTTTTTAATCGAATATAAATAGATTTTATTTAATTAATTGTTTCTATTCAACTTTAGCAAATATAAATTGCAAAATAATAAAAGTAAATACCAAGAAACACGTATTTTTTAAAAAAAAGTAAATTTTTTTTAGATTTTGTTAAATAATTCTCCTTTTTGAATTTTAAGCTTAAACAAAGCGGAAATGAAATAATATTTGATAAATCAAACAAATTGTTTTGTCTGGCTAAACAAAAATGATTAGTAAAACAGGAAAAATTATACAATAGCAAAATATAAAAAAGATAAAAATTGCATTTTTATTTGTTTTTTTATCCAAATCGCTTGAATCCTCCTATATCAAAATGATGGAGAAAAAAAATATATTTCGGATTTAATTTAACAAAAGATATAGTTTAGTCTCAACCATACACGATTAAATATCATATACTTATAACATTTACTTATCGAAAATACGTGTTTATTGGTATTTTTCAAAAAACCCAAAAAATACGTATTAATTGGTATTTACTTTAGGAAAACCTCGAACTAATTTTGCACTCGATGAAAAAAATAAAATTTTACAAACAAAAAAACGGGGTTTTTATGAAAAAGGTTTTTACATTTATTTTTTCTTTAATTTTAATCTTATCTCAATGTATTTTTTTACATGCACAGACTCAGTATGTAAATATATTAGGTTCATCAACAGGTTGGTATTCAGATGACACAAGAAATTCAACCGGAACAGATCTGGTAGGCTTAACAAAAACGCTATATGGCAAACCTGGTCAGACACCAACTGCGGCAGATGATATATCAATAGGGTATCAAATCTATTTTGGACAATATATTGATAATACAGGTTCACTGGTTTTAACAAAACAGTCAACAGGTGGAGGTTATAGCAAATCTCAAGTAAGCTATGTGAATTTAACTGGATGGGCAAATACTAATAATTTGACATATATTGGATTCTTTCTGAATTATCGTTTACTTACGAACAGTGCAAATGAATATGCTGTTCCAAAGCTTGGAATCAAGTCAACACTATGGTCTCAATCACAGTCAGGATTTACAGCCTTAAGATCTGGCGAATCTGTTTGGGATATTGTACTGGTTGATTGGAGAGGCAGTCAATCAGGATGGTCAACAAATGCTTGGTTTACTAATTCAATGACAAAAAGCACAGAATGTTTTAGAATTTATAGGCAAGCCGGTAATACATTTTTCAATACACCACCGACACCAGCAGCACCGAAAACAATGTTTTCTATTGAGGATATTTTAGCTATGAATGATCCAAATAATTCATCGCATGTCGCAAAAACTGTAGGGACAGTAAAATATACTTGGGCTGAGGTTATATTTGGAAGTGGTTCTGTTATTTCAAGTTTTCAATTGGGAGTCGGCTCAAGTACTCAAAATAGTGCAACTTATATAGATTGGATTCAAACTTCAATTTTAAACAGCGGAAATAAAATTGACTTTGTTGAACCGCCTGTCCATAATATCACACAAAATACATACTACTATACCATTCAATCAGCAATAAATGCCGCAAACAGCGGTGATGAAATACATGTTGCTGCAGGAACCTATAAAGAAACAGTTTCACTTAACAAATCTATAAAACTTTTTGGTGCTGGTTGTGGTCAGACAATTTGGCAAGGAAGTACGATCAAAGATAAAAGTTTAATAATTGTTAGAAATAATACAACTCCAGCTAATGTTCATGTGGAGATTTCAGGTTTTTCTTTCGAAACAGAGAATAATCAGAGTATCAGAGGAGATTGGAGTGCAAGTTACACTGAAGCTCTTACTTTAAACATACATAATAATTGCTTTAAACATGTAAATACAAGAAATACAGGTAATGATTTTGCCCTTTATGTTGACGGAGCCAATCAAACTTCACGTGGGACACAGGGCGGTATTAGAGTTTACGACAACTTATTTGATGTTGTAACCGGAGGTGTGCTTTTTGAGAATTGTAAAGCTGTTGATGTAATAAATAACACTTTTAATACTACTTATGAGGCTGTAACATTCAATTATTACTCTAATACTGGCATTTGCGGAGAGCAGCTTGTTCAATCTAACATTTTTAATCATAATAAAGTAGATTGGGCATTTGCAATCAACAATTGGCATGGTGCTGGAACATATACAGTTCTACCAAGTTATTTTATGAACAATGTGTTTACATCTTCTCAATTTTCTTATGCAATTGTTTTTGGGGTTCAACAATCATTAACTGAACAATTAAAATATTATGTAAACAATAACTCAATATTGAGTGGAACACTTCTTCCATGGGGCGATTATTCCAGTCATTTATTAGTTGATGCAAGTTGCAATTGGTGGGGGACTACTGATCCTTGTGTTATCAAAAACAGAGTTTCTGGTTTCGTAAACATTTCACCTTATCTTACGAATGGAACAGACAACGAACCCGGAAAGCCTGGATTTCAACCTGTCTCTGGCAGCTGTAGCGAAAAAACGCATCTTGTTCAAAATGTTAATACAGGAAAATGGTTCTGCACTATACAATCTGCTATTGATGATGGGACAACTACTAATGGGCACATATTAGAAGTTTATGACGGAATTTACGATGAAAATGTTACAATTAATAAAAGTTTGACTATTCGTGCCAAAAATCCTCCGACCAATACTGCTCTAATCACCGGAACAGTTAATATTTCTGCCGATAACGTTACATTAGAAAAATTCAAAATTGATCCACCTGATTTTACTGGATCTAATGCTGCTGTATTTATTAGTGGCAGTAATGTCTTAATACAAAATAACATAATCACTGATGTTAATGGTCCAGTTGCCGGTGCCACAATTAAGGGTATTCATATTTATAAAAGCAGTTCTTCAGGAATTTCTAATATAACCATCAAAAAGAATTTAATTGAAAAAATTAATAATTCTTCAATAGGTGGGGCTGTTGGAATTGCTGTTCAAGGTTTTGTTAATACTGTCAATATTTTTGATAATGAATTTAGTGATATTCTTTCTGGTGGATGGGGTTATGGAATTGACATATCTCCAACTGATATATCTACTGATAATACTCCAATAAATGTTCAAGTAATTGGTAATTTGTTTGAAGATATAAATAAAACATACAGTCAGAACAGCACTCCATATCCGGGCGTTGCAGTTTTGATTGGGAAAACTAATACATATAACAAATATGCAGACCCATCAACTTATATAATTAATTTCAATGATTTCACAGGGATAACATCTGTTCCTTTTGGTGTTGCAAATTCTCATCAGACAAATTCAGTTAATGCAAAATACAACTGGTGGGGACATTGCGAGGGACCTACTATAAATCCTTATACAGAAATTAAAGGCTCTGGAAGTGCCGGATTAGTTGATTACGACCCCTGGCTTGGTAATTCATTTGGATATCCTGCACTTTGGCTTTCTTCAATTACAGCAAAAAGACACGGTGACGAAAGACTCTCAAAATGGCTTAGTATGGATTGCGGCAATCGTGAAGCTGTTCAAGGTGCCACAAAGAGACAACCAATTTATTCGGATGGCTGGGTGAAATTCGAGTCAGACTACAATCCAAACAAATACGGATATTCCGATGTAATGGAAGTTCAGCGATATGACGATATTACAGCTAAAGACGGAAGCTTAATAGACAAATGGCACCCCTCCAAAGCACCGAAGAATTTGTTTGTTACGTTCAAAACTGGCGCCTCTGTTGATGATGAAACTACTCCACCGGCTTACTATCGAGATGGCAGACAGTGTATATTTGAAGCTGGTGGTCCCCTCTCGGGTTACAACCTTTACATTGTTGGCGGAAAGCTTGTTTTCGGAATGTGGAACAGATTTGAAAGCAAATATACAATTTTAGAAAATAGTTCATTATACCCACTTTCGATAAATAAAACATATTATGGATATTTGAATTATAACGGTAGCGAATTTAAAGCAATATTAAGCGATGGTTCAATTTCAACGGAAAGTCCTGCAATATCATTTGCCGGTATATCTCAGGACGCTGAGGATAAGACAGGAATCGGCGGCGCGGCAAGAACACGCTATCATGATTACTCAGTCGGTTCAACTTATTCAGATGAATTTGATGGCTTGCTTGGCGACATTATTATTTCAGCCGATAATAGTAAAACTGGAGCTATAAATACATATTTAAATGCAAGATATGGAGTTCCAAATTTGCCAAGTTCCCCCAGATTATCACCTCAGGATTGGGTTTTAATTTCTGATTTTGATAATACAGGCGATAACTCTATCAGCTCTGCTTATCCTAATCCATTCTCGAATAAGACAAGCATCGGGCTGAATCTGCTGAACGAGCAGAATGTTAATGTCGAACTTCTCGACCTGATGGGCAGAAAAATTGCCAATGTGTTCAAAGGCAAGTTAGCCGCCGGTATTCATGACATCGTAATTGATGGTTCAGGACTAAGTTCAGGTATTTACTTCATCAAAGTTGCCGGAGAAATTTTCACTCAAACAACTCAAGTGATTTTAAACAGATAATTAACAGACTGCACCCCATGGCAGGGGTGCAGCATTAAAAAAAAGAAACAAAGAGGAAAAAATGAAAAAAATATTAATAGTGGTTACTTTGTTGATGTTTTGGTGGGTTATTTCCAAAGCCGCACCAAATTTTCCAACCGGATTGAATTACCCAGCTGGTAGTTTGATTGGATATTGGAATTTCGATTATTGTGAGGGTACACTTACTGACGATGTTAGTGGGAAAGAACCGGCAGCAAATGGAATTGTGATAACTCCATATGTAATTCCGCCAACTGCACCACCTCCTCTTTGGGTAGAAGGTATTAACAATCAGTGTGTCAACTATAAATTTACTGAAACATGTTCGGGGGTGGATAATGATAACTGTGCGAGATATGTTAATCTTGGGAAGCCAGAAAAGCTGAATTTTAATTCTGCTGCAATGAACGATGGGGGAGGTTTTACTATTTCTGTTTGGGTAAAATCATTTGTTGATAATACAAACACCAGACAAATAGTTTCCAAAGGATATTGTAGCGGAGGGACGCAGTATCAGCTGAAAATCAAGGATGGAACCAATGGTTTGATAATGTGGGGAACATGGTATGATAACTGGAGTCACAATTGTTGGGTTTATAGTGATCAAGCAAGCTGTATTGACCCTAACCCTGCCGCATTTTTCATACAAAAGAATAAATGGTATTTTATGGTTGCCAGCTATAAGAAAATTGGTGTCAACCAACATGAATATCTTTTAATGGTTTATGAAGATGATGACGGGAATGGAACCTGGGCAAGACACACTTTTCGAAGAGTTGATGATCAGGGAATTATAGTAAAAAATGCTGATATCAATATTGGTTCTGTTACAGTTTGCCCGAGCGATGCAAAACAATATTGGTGGAATGGATTAATAGATGAACTCGGTATTTTCAATCAGCCATTTGACCAAAATTTAGCAGATAGTTTATTTTATTCCTATACCAATATGAATCCTGAAAGTTGTGGTGAAGCTGGTTCTTACGATAATAATCTTGTTTTGTGGTATGACGCCTCAGATTTATCCAAGTTAGTTATGAACGGGTCGTATGTTGAAAAATGGAAAGATAAAACTACACCCCAAGAAGATGCAATACCCATTAATTCAAATATGAGACCAACAACCGCAAGTGTTTTTACATCTGCACCAGTAGCTAATAATAAAAGAGGTGTTGTTTTTGAACAAAAGATCGGAGCGAATGAGTATGGTCTTTCAGATATATTAGTAACATCTGATATTGGTGGAGAGATTGTTTCGGAAGAGACTGATAAATGGAAACCTAACTCAAAAGATAAATCTCTGTTTATAATTTTTAAAGCTGGTTCAAACATCAATTCTTCGGGAGATCCAAAACCATATTGGTCAGACGGAAGACAATGCATTTTTGAAGCAGGTGGACCTCTTTCAGGTTATAATGTTTATTTATCGAACGGCAAAGTTTGCTTCGGAATGTGGAATAGATTTGAGCGAAAATTTATGGTTTATAATCCGCCACCGGGGGATAATTTCCTTTATCCATTAGATAAAAATACAGTCTATATGGCAATTTTGGAATATGATAAAGAAAATAACAAATTTAGAGTTGGTGTGAGCAAATATAATGACGGACCAGCAGCACCTCCTTATGCTACTTTTTCTGATTTTGTTACTTTTCAGGGTTTAACAAAAGATATCTACTTCCCCAATGAAAAAATCGCTATAGGTGGTGCATCAAGGACTGCCTATGCAGATTATAGCATCGGTTCAACCTATTCAGATAATTTTGCTGGTGCCATAGGCGAGATTCTTTTATTTAATCAATTCTTTTCAAGGCAAGAAGATAATAATTACCATAATAATCAATACTATTTATACAATTTATATCTATATATTAATAATAAGTTTGGGACTAATTTTGAATATAAAGAAGCATTCAACATCTCCCCTAAGATTTCAGATTGGGATGTAATTGATAATTCCGAATTGATTGACGGAAAAATTGCCATTGCAAGTGCTTATCCAAATCCTTTTTCGACTAAAGCAAACTTCTCGGTTTATTTGCCAGAGGACAAGGCTATATCTGTTGATTTATATAATGCTATTGGACAGAAAGTAAAAAGAATTTTTTCAGGTGATATGAAAACAGGCATCCACGATTTTGAAATTGATGGTTCGGATCTTTTTGATGGTATGTATATTATCAGGGTTACAGGAGATGGATTTATTGAATCCTGCAAAGTTGTATTAACAAAGTAAAAATTTGAAATTTTATGTTCTTTCTCAATTGATAGTTTTCGAAAAAATGGGTAAAGCGACTGAGGTAAGGCTCCAAAATGCGTTTTTCTCAATTGGTTTTTTCATTCCTTGGTTGCTTTATCCGACTTTAAATGAAATATGTGTTATAAATGGTGTCGAATCAGGCTATAAATAAATCACTAAAGCAACTTTTTTATTAATATCACTGATTAGGAACCAAAAAAAAAATAACTTATGAAAAGAGCAATATTCATATTAATTAATCTACTGCTGTTTTTCTCAAATCTCTGGGGGTTCGATCCTGTAGGTGAGCCCGTGGAGGGAAACAGCTGGACCCAAGCGTTCACTCAGGCGTGGGAGGATAATCCTGCAAGCGGCTATGTTGAAGCTGTTGCTAAAACTCATCCTTTTGATAAAATGACTATTACTCATCTGGGGGATGAAACTGCAACCTGCTATTTTGAAGTTCACACTTCAATAACTATTCCTTTTGATGTTACAAAGGTGAAGACACAAGATGGCTCTACAATAAACGATCCTTCTGACTGGATTGAAGATTCTGGGTCCGAAGCTCAAGACTATTCTGTCGTTATTGATAATAATTCATTAAATTCCAAGACCTGGTATGCATGGTTCACTATAACATTTACCGATCCTACAGCTGGAAATCCGCGAAAGATATCTTTTCTGTTCGAAACTTATTATCAGGGTAACCTTGTGGAAAGATGGTACTGTGGTTATAACATCAAAGATTTTTTCAAAGGTGGAAATGTTGTAAATGGTTGGAATATCTACAAAATCAGGAATTATATTCCACCTGCTATGCAAAGCAATTCAGTTGTTCTTCATCTTGATCCAGTTAATATGAGAGATAATCACTCTTCAGAACTTAATCCATTTCAAAAATGGTATGATATTGGAGGCTTAGTCTATGATAATGCTGAAATGACAGACTCAAAAAGGCAACCAAGCTTTATATCCAACTGGTATCAAAGACCAAGTCCACCAGATACTTATCTGCCCGGCGTTAGATTTACTCAGGATAATAACACCTATAAATATGGTTATTCTGACTTAATGTCTATTGATTTTGATAATCAAAATGGTGATGTCATTACTTCTAATACGGAAGATAAATGGCATCCAACAGCAGAAGACAAGAGCCTTCTGATTATCTTCAAACCGGAAACACCTGATGGAAGTCCTGCTTACTGGAGCGACGGCAGACAAGTCCTTGCTGAATTCGGTGGTCCGCTGAGTGGTTTTAATATCTACATTAATCAAGGTAAGCTGTTTTATGGGATGTGGAACAGATTCGAATCGAGATATGCCTCGATTGATCTTCCGGCAACAATGCCAAATATACTGATGGCTCATCTTGAATATAATGGTGAAACAAAAAAATTCAGGGGAATGCTTTATTATAATTCAATTCGTTTGATTTCAGAATTAATGAATTTTTACGGCATTACAAAAGATGTTGACAAACACGGGATTGGTGGTGCCTGCAGAACACGATTTGTTGATTATAGCATCGGAAGCACATATTCCTGCGAATTTAACGGAATACTCGGAGATGTGATTGTTTATAATTCGCTTTCCGATTGGACCGAAGTATATTATAACATTAATACCCGCTATGGGACGCAGTTCTTACACCCCGTTAATGGATTAGAATACCCAAGGCAAAATGGAGATTGGGATTACTATGCTCACGACGAAGCACCGGAAGAAGCTATGCAAACTGAAGCATACCCCAATCCATTTGCAACAGAGACTTCGTTCGACCTAAGTCTGCCCGCCAAGGAATTTGTAACCGTCTCGATTTATGATATGCAGGGCAGAAAGGTTTATGATGTGTTTGCTGGAATGCTTAACGCAGGAAGGAACCAAATTACAATTAACTCGAATGGTTTGATGTCTGGCATCTATCTTATCAGAGCCACCGGCACAGACTTTTCATTGACACAGAAAGTTGTTTTAGTTAAATAGTCTGATTAGATCTGTGGGGCAACCCGCAGACAGAGCGTTATTTGAAAAATCGGCAGATGAATATCGGGATGAATAGGAATTTCGTGCGGTAACTCCCCTAAATTCCCTTAGAGCCTTCATCAAGATAGCATACTGTTTATTTCGGTTTCCGCAGTGGCAAATTAAATAATTATAGACAAAACACTGCATGCAAAAAAAGTTCTCTCTATATTTTTTTTTAACTTTTGTTTAATTTTTTTCAAAGGAGTTTATTATGAAAAAGTTTTTTGCAATTCTCGCAGTTTTAGTTCTTTTCGGAACTTACGCATGGGCAACTGACGATTATAACACTTTCAAAATGAAAACTGAGTGTAAAGCTATGTCTGTTTTAGGTGGAAATACATATGATTTGGGGTCCTATGTAGCAGGATATGATGGTTCTCCAAATACTGGTTCAGAATATGTAGCAACTTGGACACTTTCTAACTGGGGTATTGATGGAAAATTTAATTATACAATAACGGAAACACAAAGTTATACTGGTGTTACTTTGTCCACAATTGGTGCTTGGAATTCGGGTAAATTTAATATCTTTAATACACATGTTGAATTTAAATCAACCAATTGCAATGCATCAGGCGATTTCACTTTAACGGTAACTAATGTTAAAATCGCTGAAGATGTTGTTGCCAGTGATAATATTTCAATAATATACACACTAACAGTAACTGATTAATAATTATTAGTAGTATTAAAAAAGAAATGATAATGAAATTAAAATTATTAAAGCTAATTATTATTGTTACGATAACAGTACTTTCAGCTAATAATTTGCTTTCACAAAGTCCACCAACTGTTCAAAGCGACAATACATTTAAGATGTCAATATATTGTCATCCACCTATATTTTATTCAAATGATTTACCAAATGTATTGAGTCCCAGCGTTGTTTGTGGTGAAGATTGGACAGATTTTAATGGTGATAATAATGCAAATATTATTGAATTTAATTTCTGGGGTGATGGAACGAAAACGTATAATGTTGAAATAACTACGGCAACCAATCAATATCCACCATCTGGTTCGGGACCTTTTGCATATATTACTACTGAGTGGACATATATTGACAGAAATCATACTTCAGATAATTGGATTGCGGCTGAGCAAGGTAATAAATTTGAACAAATTTCACCTTCAGAAGATCATTGTGACGGGCATTTTGTTATTAAACTGAAAGCTGTTAAAGGTAGGGCTGATGCAGATTTCTATAAAGTTGATCAAGTTCCATTCACTTTTAAGTTGAGTGTTACTGATTAGTATTAAATTTGGAAATTGCTGTCTAATTAGATATTGAAACGGTTTTTCATT
>CALHRB010000032.1 GCA_938038165.1 Candidatus Kapaibacterium sp.
GTCTGTACAATCAGAATGGCTACAACAGAGATCGTCAAAGAAAAAGGTGGCGGCTGGAAAGAAGTAACAGATTGGCATAGTGTGGTCTTTTGGGACAGATTAGCTGAAATTGCCGCACAACATCTGAAAAAAGGCGATAAAATCTACGTCGAGGGGAAACTCAGAACCAGAATGTTCGAACGTGAGGGCAAAACAAAATTCTTCACTGAGATAATTGCTAATAATATGATTATTCTCGAAAAACGTAACCAACAGTCAAGAGAAACTGCTGAAACAACCGAACTATACGAGGATTTTGACTCTGACAAACCTGTATCCGAAGAAAATATATTTAATGATAGTTATTTCATAGATGATGAAAAACCTACCGAAAATTTTTAACCTTAAATATAAATGGTGATTTATGGCTCGTTCAATGAACAAAGTTATTATAATAGGCAATTTAGGTCAGGATCCTGATTTTAGAGTTCTGGATTCAGGTGTAGCAATTTGTAAATTAAACGTTGCTACAAGTGAGTCATACAAAGATGATAAAGGCGAATGGAAAGATGAGACTGAATGGCACAGAATTGTTCTATGGAGAAATTTGGCTGAGACTGCCAATAAATTTCTAAAAAAAGGAAGCAAGGTTGCCATCGAAGGAAAATTGAAAACAAGCAGTTACGACAAGGATGGGGTTACTCGTTATTCAACCGATATTATCGCTAATTCATTGATTCTGCTCGATAAAGCTGAAGCCTCTGTCCCACAGGAAACCAGCAAAAATGAAGATGATGACCTCCCATTTTAATTTTTTTGTTGCTTTCGAATGTGTCAAAAAAAGTTACTTATACTGTTCGATGTTGATGGAACGCTGATAAAATTCAAAAGTGGTACTGCCGGTAGAATTTTTTCCGATATAATGGAAGAAATTTTTCAAATCAAAATTGATAAAAATAATTTACCGGATTTCGCCGGACAAACCGATTTAAGAATTCTTAGAGAAATTTGTGAAATAAACAATATTTCTTTCAGTTCAGTTCAAGCAAACATTGAGCTAATCTGGCAAAAGATGTTGCATCTGTTTGGTAAATACTGCATACCCGAATATATTTTGTTGCTTGATGGGGTTCATGAGCTTCTTGACATTTTATCAAAAGATAATACTATTTCTCTGGGACTTCTCACGGGGAATTTTCGCGAGAATGCCTATCAAAAGTTAAAAACATATAATCTCGATAATTTTTTTGCTTTTGGTGCCTTTGGCAGTGACGACGAAGATAGAAATAACCTTCCTCCTATTGCAATAGAAAGGGCTAATAAATATTTCGAAAAAAAACATTTTACAAGCGAAAACACAATAATTGTCGGCGATGCTCCAAGAGATATATCCTGTGCAAAAGCTAACAACATCAAGGTTGTCGCAGTTGCTACCGGTAATTATAATTTATCTCAATTAAAAGATTATAAACCTGATTTAATTTTAGAGAATTTTTCTGATTTTCGTTCTGTTAGTTTATCATTGTGTGAATTGATTCAATAATAAATGAAAAAAATTATTATAGCTATTGATGGTCCCTCAGGCTCGGGGAAAAGCACAACTGCAAGGGAGGCTGCAAAGAAACTGAACTATTTATATATAGATACGGGAGCAATGTATCGCGCGGTAACTCTTGCATGGATTGAATCAAAAACCGAATTCAACGAAGAAAATATCTGTCAGATAGTAAAAAACATTAGCTTAGAATTAAAAATAACAGAAGACGGTCAGAAAACCTTTTTAGAAGGAAAGGATGTGTCGTTCGACATCAGGAAACCCGATGTAACAAGATGGGTAAGTCCGGTGAGTGCAATAAACTGCGTTCGAAAAGCTATGGTCGATATACAACGAAACATGGGTAATAGCGGTGGAGTGGTTATGGATGGCAGAGATATCGGGACTGTTGTTTTTCCAGATGCCCATTTGAAAATTTTCCTTATTGCTTCACTCGAAGAACGTGCTATTCGAAGGCAGAAAGAATTGAGTCAGTCGGGTATAAATCTATCATTGGAAGAAGTTAAATCTCAGCTGGAAAGCCGCGATATATATGACAGCAGCCGCTCGAACAGTCCACTTAAAAAAGCTGAAGATGCAATTCTTATTGATACATCAAAGCTTACAATCGAAGAGCAAACCAATAGGGTTGTCTCTTTGGCTCTGCAGATAATTAATCAATAGATCGTTTGGTACTTTGAATTTTGCAATCTCTGCCTTTTCAGAAGAAGAATTATCTCTTTTTAAATATTGAAGGAAAATGAAAACATTATTAAAGAACATTTCATCGCTTGTTATAATTGATTCTAAAGGTAAGAAGAAACTTTGTGGCTCAGACATGAATAACATCTCAGAAATCAAAGATGGAGCTATCTTGTTTGATGAAAAAATACTATGGATAGGAAATTCAAGCGAAACAAAGGAATTAATTTTAAAGGAAAAGCCCGATCAGATTTTTGAATTGAAGAATAAGACAATTATCCCCGGGTTTGTGGATTCCCACACTCACATTGTTTTTGCTGGTAATCGTTCGAATGAATTTGCAAGAAGGTTAAGGGGAGCAACTTATGAAGAAATAGCAAACGAAGGCGGTGGAATATTAACAACAGTCAAAGCAACAAGAGAAGCTTCAATAGAACAATTAGTTCAAAATGCTTCCATTATTTTAAAAAATGCCATCGCACATGGAACCACTACCATTGAAATCAAAAGTGGTTATGGTTTGTCGATTGAAGCGGAAATTAAGCAATTAAGAGCTATCAAACAATTAAACGAAATATTTCCAATACGCATCATCCCAACTTTTCTTGGGGCACACGACTTTCCGCCTGAATATAAAAATAATAAAGAAAAATATATTGATATAATCTGCAATGAAATGATTCCAAAGGTAGCTGAGGAAAGGTTAGCCATTTACGTAGATGCATTTGTTGACAAAGGATACTACACATTAGCTCAAGCAGAGAGAATTTTTAAAACAGCAGTTAAATTCGGACTCAAAATCAGGGTTCATGCTGATGAACTTGCAAATGTCGAAGCAGCGTCTCTGGCAGCAAAATTCAATGCACTGTCTGCAGACCATCTCTTATTTATATCAGATCAAGGTATCGAGGAACTAAAAAAATCAGGAACAATTGCCACACTACTTCCCGGAACAGCTTATTTCATCATAATGCCCTATGCTCCAGCAAGAAAAATGATCTACAATGATCTGGCAATAGCTTTGGCAACCGATTGCAATCCGGGTTCCTGTTTCACTGAAAACATGCAGATTATTCTCTCGCTGGCGGTTATAAATATGAAAATGACTGCCGAAGAGGCACTGACCGCAGCTACACTCAATGGAGCCGCAGCACTTGAATTATCTGATATTTGCGGAAGCCTTGAAGTCGGTAAACAGGCTGATTTTTCAATACTTAATTTAACATCTTACACTGATTTATTCTATCATTTTGGAGTTAATCATGTTGAAGAAGTTTGGATTGCTGGAAAAAAAATTCACAAAAATTAAACAAAAAAATTAATTTACTAAAACTTAACTTTGTTATTTTACACTTGTTGTTTCTTACATCAAAAATTCAAATGTTGCTTGTTAAAAATAGAATGAATAACACTCATAATTTTTCACTACAATTGATGAAATTGAACACAGCCCAAAATTTTATTTTGTTAATTTCATTGATGCTTTTAATGCTTATATTCAATGGTGTCCACATTTATTCCCAAAATGTCAGAGTTAGTTTTTCATCAAATTCCTCAACATCGGAAACTTCTAAATCAGAGAAGGGAACATTGATAATACAAGTAAACAACCTGAAAAACAATAATGGAAAAATAATATTTCATTTGTTTAATAATGAAACAAGGAAATATTTTCCGACAAAGAGCGATAATTCAAGTCTAAGAATAGACTCAAAAATCAGCAATAATCAGGTTAGAATAACAATTGAAGACCTGCCATACGGCAGTTATGCCTATACTCTTCACCACGACGAAAATGACAACAGGAAAATGGATAAAACCTGGTTGGGGTTGCCAGATGAGGGTTGGGCTCTTTCGAATGAATTAAGACCTGTTATCAGTATGCCCGATTTCGATGAAGGGAAGTTTCAGCTTAACAAACCAAAATTAGAAGTAACAACTACACTCAATTATTAAATAACAAAAAAATAATTTATTTTTGTTTTTTTGAATTTCTATCGAATTAAAAAATGGTGAAACATGTGGTGATGTTCAAGCTGCATAATTATGCCGAAGGTTCGAGCAAAAAAGAGAATGCAGCAAAAATTAAAAAAGTATTAGATCAACTGCCCTCGCAAATTCCCATTATTAAGAGTTACGAAGTAGGACTTAACATTAACAGCAGTACAAGAGCGTATGATATCGTGGTTATATCTTCGTTTGAGTCTCAAATTGATTTGGAAGTATATCTTAACCATCCCGCTCATTTGAAAGCAGTCCAGGTCATTGAAAAATACCGTGAAGAATCAGTTGTTGTTGATTTTTTAACCACATAAAAAACTTAATGATTACAAATAAGTGTTTTTTTATTTTAACAAACCACAGAAATTCAAAAAAATTGCCTATTAGACAATTATTAATTAATTTCGCAATTTCAAATTGAAACATAATTTAAATTATAAAAGGTATTGCAGTTTATGAATGAAGGTCATATAGTACAAGTAATCGGACCAGTAGTAGATGTCGAATTTTCCGAAAATCAAATCCCATCGGTTCTCAATGCTCTCGAAATTCCCAGAACTTCCCCAGAAACGGGCGAGGAAAGTATTCTTGTATGCGAGGTTCAGCAAAATCTTGGTGAATCTCGTGTTAGATCCGTTGCTATGGATTCAACCGATGGTTTAGTGCGAGGCATGAAAGTTTACGATACCGGTCAACCAATTTCCATACCTGTCGGAAAATCTGTTCTTGGCAGAATGATGAACCTTATAGGTCAGCCAATTGACGGCAAAGGAGAGATTAAATCCGATCTAAAATATCCTATTCATCGTCCTTCTCCTGAATTTTCATCTTTAAGCACAAAGAAAGAAATGTTTGAGACAGGCATAAAAGTTATTGATTTAATTGAACCATTTACAAAAGGTGGTAAAACAGGTCTTTTTGGCGGTGCAGGTGTAGGAAAAACTGTTATTATTCAGGAGCTTATTCATAACATTGCAAAGCATCACGGTGGTTTTTCAGTTTTTGCCGGTGTTGGCGAAAGAACACGAGAAGGAAATGACCTTTATCTCGAAATGAAAGAATCCGGAGTTATTGACAAAACAGCCCTTGTTTTCGGTCAGATGAATGAGCCCCCGGGAGCTCGCTCAAGAGTTGGCCTTACTGCTTTGACTATTGCAGAATATTTCAGGGATGAGGAGCGAAAAGACGTTTTATTATTTATCGATAATATTTTCAGGTTTATTCAGGCTGGCTCAGAAGTATCAGCACTTCTTGGAAGAATGCCTTCGGCTGTTGGCTATCAACCAACTTTGGCAACCGAACTTGGTATTTTGCAGGAGAGAATCGCTTCGACCGACAAAGGCTCAATAACATCAGTCCAAGCAGTTTATGTGCCTGCTGACGATCTTACAGACCCTGCTCCTGCCAATACTTTTACTCACCTTGATGCAAAAACCGTTCTTTCAAGGCAAATCTCCGAGCTCGGTCTCTATCCTGCTGTTGATCCACTCGATTCAACCTCCAGAATTATGGATCCGTTAACCATCGGCGAAGATCATTATGACACAGCAATGAAAGTCAGAAAAGTCTTGCAGACATACAAGGATTTACAAGACATTATCAATATTCTTGGAATGGATGAACTCTCGGACGAAGATAAATTGACTGTTTACAGAGCAAGAAAGATTCAAAAGTTCTTCTCTCAACCATTCCATGTTGCCGAGCAGTTTACTGGTTACGAAGGTAGATACGTTACAATAAATGATACAATTGCTGGTTTCAAAGCCATTCTTGAAGGTCAGTGTGATGATATTCCGGAACCTTTCTTTAGCTATGCCGGAACTATTGACGAAGTCATCGAACGAGCCAAGAAACAAAGTTAATAATTATAATTTAGAATAATATTATGGCTAATGAAAAATTGTTAAATCTTGAAATCGTTTCACCGCAAAAAGTTTTATATAGCGGTAATGTTATTTCGGTTACAGTCCCGGGTTCTCTTAGTCCTTTTCAAGTTTTATATAACCACGCACCTATAGTATCCTCGCTCGAAACGGGTTTGTTAAAAATTGTTGACCAGGAAAATGTTGCTCGATATTATGCCGTTAGCCCCGGGTTTATTGAAGTGCATGGCAATAAAATTGCTATTCTGGTGGACAAAGCCGAAGAAACTTATACGATAGACAAAGATGCAACATTATCCTCTATTGAAAATCTTAAGGGGTTAATGGCTTCTGTTGCTTCAGCGGAGGAAAAGCAAAAAATTAAGCTTTCTATTTTATTCGAAGAAGCAAAACTAAAAGCAATTGAAAAAGCAAAAGCCATTTGACAAAAATAATAAATAATATACTTTTAAGGGGTTGTCTGTTTTTTTTCTGACATCCCCTTAATTTTTAGAGAAACTATATAATTAATGGCAAAAAAGACAGAAAACGATAAAATCATAAAACTCGAATTTAACAATCTCAAATTCGACTGTATTATAGCACTTGACGGGAATTTACCCTCCAGAAAGTCAATCCTGTCAGCGGGAAATATCCCTTTGCTTGCCGCTGATGGAGCTGCTGTGTCTTTGGTGAAGAAAAAAATTTGGTCAGATTTCGTCATCGGAGATTTGGATACATTCCGCTTAAGTCCTTACAGACTGCTTTTTGAAGAAGAAAAGCAAATATATCTTCCCAGTCAGGATATAAACGACTTCGAAAAAACCTTGCTCTTTGCTAGCGAGAAAGGCTACAGTAATATATTAATTGTTGGTTTTCACGGAGGTGAACTCGAACATACACTTAATAATTGGAGTGTTCTAAAAAAATACTCCAAAAAGCTAAATCTCTGCCTTCTGGATAGGAACCGCTATGGTATTCCTGTCATTCAAACTTGTCATTTCGCTTGTAAGAAAAATGAAATTATATCTCTTATTCCACAGCCATTTGTAAGGCTAACAACTAAAAATTTGAAATGGAATCTGAAAAATGAAATACTTGAACTTGGCGTAAGAGAAGGTGCAAGAAATTTAGCAGTTTCAGACAATGTAACTTTAGATATTCATTCCGGAGAATTACTGCTCTTTATTGATTCAAGATTGCCATTTTCACCCGAATTCAGGTGAGTTGTTTTTTCAGATGAGAAATTGTTTTAAAACATTTAAAAAAAAAAATCTTTATTTTTGAATTTTTATTATGTCAATTAAGCAATATTTAATAAAATTAACCCGAAAACCAATCAAAATAATTGGTGATAGCCTCTCTTTTACAAGAGAAATAAAACTATTCGACTATTTCTATTCTTTAATCTTTATGATTATTTATCAACTGCCAACTTCACCAACGCATTTTTATAGCCCTTTACCCGATATTCGTAAGTTAATGAAAAATAAATCAAGATGGCTCAAAGAATATGAAGTCTATGGCATTGAATGGAATATCGAAAATCAAAAAAAAATAAATAATATGATTTCGCAGTATAAAAATGAATTAGAAAAAAGTGAAGCTTACGACATTGTTCTGAAAAAAGGTTTTGGCGAAGGTTTTCCTATTATTGAATCATTTTATCTTTATTGCTTGATAAGACATTTAAAACCAAAAAAAATAATTGAAGTCGGCTCGGGTATGTCCACTTATTACACTTTGCAAGCTTGTTTGAAAAATCGTGATGAAAACGGGTATTTTGCAGAATTAATCTGCGTTGAACCTTATCCAAGAAAACCATTTTTTCAGTTCGAAAAAGATGGTCTTATCAAATTTTATAATTCCGAAGTGCAGGATGTGCCAATTGATGTATTCAAAAGCTTAGACGAAGGGGATGTCCTTTTTATCGATTCAAGCCATGTTCTTAAAATTGACAGCGATGTAACTTACCTTTATTTAACTGTATTGCCCAATCTCAATAAAGGCGTTATAATTCATATTCATGATATTTGTTTTCCATATCTGACGCTAATGCCTGAGGACAAAAGATTCAGAAGTTCTATATTATGGAACGAGACTTCGATTTTAGCAGCTTTGTTAACGGGAAATGACTCTTTTGAAATATTGCAGTGCCAAAGC
>CALHRB010000033.1 GCA_938038165.1 Candidatus Kapaibacterium sp.
AAATCGAACCTTTTCTACTGAATTTTAGGGAAGAAATAAAAATTAAAGCCTGTGTTAAGACTCTAATCAAAAAATTAGAATAAAATTACAGATTTCATAAAATTGCCGATAAATTTATTAGTTAATTGATTAAATTTGAAAACATTAATATATATTAAATGATTGGGAAAATTTATGGAAAAACCATTTATACTTGTCGTTGATGATAACAAAATCACAACTAAGCTGCTGAAAAGATATCTCGAAACTAACGGCTATCAAGCAGGCGAAGCTTACGACGGGGTTGAGTGCCTTGAAAAGGTTGAGGAAAGAATTCCCGATGCTATTATTCTTGATGTTATGATGCCAAGACTCGATGGATATGAAACAGTGAGGCGTTTGAAATCTCAGGATCATACAAAAAATATTCCCGTGGTGATTGTCACTGCTTTGAATGATGTTGCAAATCAAATCAAATCTGTTGATGCCGGTGCTGATGACTTTCTCAGCAAACCAATTGAAGAAAAACTTCTCATTGCAAAGGTAAGATTTCTCTCTAAGTTCTCTTTTGAAATGAGGAAAAACAAAATTCTTTTAACATTGCTCGAAAAGATTAAGAACAAAGAAATAGAGCTTAACGGCAAATCCCTCGAAGTAATGATTGAAGAAGAATTAAGCAAATCCTGAAAAACTACAAGAGAATAAAAAAGCCGCTTTTATTGAATTTAATAAGAGCGGCTTTATTGCTTTATATCAACATATTAATTCTTTTCAGGAATATTTTCCAATATTTTAATCAATAAGTTCCAGCAGTTTTGAACTGTTGATATCTGAACTTTTTCGTCAGGTGAATGAACATCTTTCAAGGTAGGACCAAAAGAAAGCATATCCATACCGGGATATTTTTCACCAATTAAACCGCATTCCAGTCCTGCGTGAATTGCTTCAACTTTTGGCTCTTTACCAGTCATTTCCTTGTATATTTTTATGGCTGTGTTTAAGATGGGTGAATTAATATTCGGTTGCCATGCAGGATAGCCATCGCCGTGACGGACAACGGCACCACCAAGCTCAAATGTACTTCTAACTGTATTAGCCATATCAGTTTTTTCTGTTTCGACAGAACTTCTCTGGCTTGTCAAAACAAAAATTTCCAATGCCCTTGTCTCAATAACTGCCAAGTTAGTAGATGTTTGAACCAAACCGGGTATATCGGGACTATATCTTAATGGACCGTGCGGAGCTGCATAGATTGAAGTAAGAAGCCTTTTTTGAAGGCTCTTTGACATTATTCTTGATGGAAGAGCCGTTGTTTCGGCTTTTAATGATATATTCTTTTCTTTCGATTGCCACTCACTTTTGTAGATTCTGTCGAATTCTTCAACTTTTTCTTTGAATAAACTTTCAATTGACGGAGACAATGTAACCACAGCAAAAGCCTCTCTTGGAATAGCGTTGTGAGCGCTGCCAGCTCTAATTGAAGAGATTCTTACATCAAGTGTTTTGGTAATTGTCCATAAGAATCTGTTGAGTAATTTAATTGCATTTGCCCTGCCATCGTGAATTTCGATGCCGGAATGACCACCCTGCAAACCTCTGATTGCAACTTCATAGGCAACAGAGCCAGAGGGGACAGCATCTTCGTCATACATAAAGGTTGCCGAGGTGTTAGTTCCGCCAGCACAGCCGATCGTAAAGGCGCCGTCTTCTTCGGAATCAAGGTTAATTAAAATTCTGCCATTCAAAAGGTCTGTTCCAAGTTGAACTGCACCGGTCAATCCTGTCTCTTCGTCAAGAGTGCAAAGCAACTCCATCGGAGGATGGGCAATATCATTTGATGCGAGAACAGCCAAACCCATTGCTAATCCAATACCATTATCGGCTCCGAGTGTTGTGCCTTTTGCCTTCACCCAGTCACCGTCAATCCATGGTTGGATTGGGTCGGTCAAAAAATCAAATTCAACGTCTGCATTTTTTTCGCATACCATGTCGAGATGCCCCTGAATAACTGTTGGGACTCGGTTTTCCATGCCTGGTGTGGCTGGTTTGCGAACAACGATATTGCCAAGTTTATCAGTTTTGTATTGAAAACCATGTTTTTTAGCAAAATCAATAATATAAGTTGCTATTTTCTCCTCTTTTTTTGAGGGTCTTGGAATTTGGGTGATTTCTTCGAAAAAATTCCAGACTCTTTTTGGCTCTAATGAACCGAGAACGTTTCCCATAATTACTACCTTTCTAATTCTTTAAATGAAATAAAACCTGCATTATATAAATGTGTCAGAAATAAAGTCAATCTATCATAGACGGGCTGAATTTTATCGCCGAATTTTTCAGTCAATAATTCTCCAATTCTTGATACTGTGTTACTACCATTAATTAATTGCCATGTGGCTGTGCCGAATTCGTCCAGGTTAGCTTTTATATATTTTTTCTTTAATCTGGGTTGGAGAAGTTTGCCAAACACTTTATCAGTAAATCTCGGAACAAGCACATCAATTTTGCCTTCTGAATTAAATTCGTGTGAATAAATAGCAAAAGGTATCATTGTTAAATAATTCAATTCAGACCTTTTATTCTTTTTAAAAAATGGTCCCAATGTCCGCCTTAATAAATCTTTCGTTATATTTATAAAAAATCACAAACGTAATTTGATTTTTTTTATTGATTTTAATGAATTATTACAATTGATTTAACGTTATTTTAATTTTCAAATGAATAATTTCAAAATTTTAAGCAATGAACATAAAACTTTTTAAGTTAAGTTTGGTTTTAAACCTAATTTTGCTGATTTTGCTTCCTTTTAACTCATTTCCTCAGTCATTTGAAAGAGAAGGAAATGCAGGAACCTTTTACTTTGATGCTATTTGCTTTAAATCCGAATTCGACACTCTCGGCAGAGTTGATGTTTTTGTTGTTGTTCCCTTTCAAACTTTGACTTTTTTCAGAACAGGGGATTTGTACAGCGCATCTTATAATTTGACAATATCAATTTTCAAAAATAACTCATTGGTTGAAACAAAAACCGAGCAAAGAAAATTATTCGAGAAAGATTATGAAATTACTCTTGGCTCAGATGCTTCTTTTGATTACACGCAAAATATATTTTTTTTAAGTCCGGGCAAATACGAAATAACAGTCAGCGTATTAGATAATTTCACAAAAAAATCAAATGAAAAATCAAGAGTTTTAACCGTTCTTAATTTTAATGATTTTAATTTTTCATTGAGTGGATTAATGCTTGTAAGCTCTATTGAAGAGCAAGTTGGCAGATACAAAATTACCCCGCATCTTCTGGAAAATGTGGGCGACCTCAGCGAAGGGTTTTTCATCTTTTTTGAAGCTTATTCTAAAATGAACTTAGAAACAGTGGACTATTTTTATGAATTAATAAACTCTAACGGCGAGGTTATTGAAAGAAGCAAAAAAATAAACAGAAATTCAACATTATCTGTAAACAGAAACTATATAAGAATTATTCTTCCACAAAATATCTTGCAGGGAGGATATATTCTGAGGTTAACTGCCATGAAACCCCTCGATGACGAAAATGATTTCAACCCAACTGAGTTTCTTGCAGTAACCGAGCGTTCCATCAAAATATTCCGATCAATTTCAGGGGTTGTTATCAGCGATTTGAATAAATCAATCAAACAGTTGAGATACGTTGCAACTCAGGAAGAAATTGATTTCATAGAAGCTGGAGGGACAATCGCAGAAAAACAAAGCAGGTTCGAACAGTTTTGGAAAAAATTAGATCCTACTCCCAATACAGAGCGAAATGAAGCTTACGAAGAATATTATTCAAGAATTGATTATGCAAATAAAAACTTTAGGTCCTATGTTGAAGGTTGGAGAACCGACAAAGGTATGGTTTTTATAATATTTGGCAAACCATATAATATTGATAGACAAACACCCTATGGGGATAACAGAGTTTTTGAAAGATGGACTTATTCAAATAACCGTCAATTTATTTTTATAGATTACAATGGTTTTGGGGACTATAAACTTTATCAGCCCCCTTCAATAAACGAAAAATATCGTTATGAAAGGTAATAAGGAAAATGAATATATCTGCAATAATACCGGCTGGCGGAACTGGCGACAGATTTGGCGGCAACATTCCCAAACAGTTTGTTAATCTTGACGGAATTCCGGTAATAATCAGAACATTATTGATTTTTGAAATTACACCTGATGTTACTTCGATTGTTGTATCAGTTCTCCCTCAATACAAAAGCAAACTTGAAGCTTACGTCAGAGATTATAACATCTCAAAGGTTACTGACCTTGTGGACGGTGGCAAAGAAAGGCATTTTTCAGTCCTGAATGCCATAAACACAAAGGCAGTCCGTAATTCAGACATAGTTTTGATTCATGATGCGGTTCGTCCCTTTGCTAGTCCTTTGCTTGTTCAGGAAATTATTGAAGCCACGAAAATTTTTGGTGCTGCTGTTCCGGGACTAACTCCAAAGGAAACAATCAAAGTGATTGACAAAAATAATTTTATTCAAGCCACTATAGCAAGGGATTCGCTTGTAAGCGTCCAAACTCCACAGGGTTTCAAATCCGAAATAATTTTTCAGGCTTATAATTCACTTACTAATGGAGAACGTTTCGTTACTGACGATGCTACTCTTGTTGAAAGTCTCGGTTATAATATTCACGTTATTCCCGGTGAGGAATTCAACATAAAAATTACCTCAAAACCAGATTTCTGGCTTTCTGAAGTATTGGCAAAAGTTAGATATTATTAATTATGACACTCGAGGAATTTAAATCTTCATTGAATCAAGAAAATCCACCAGATACAATCAGCAACGAGCTCAAGGCACTTTGGTATGAAGCGAATGGAGATTGGGACAAGGCTCATAAGATTGTTCAAGCAATGAATACAAAAACCGCCGCTTGGGTTCATGCCTTTCTTCACAGAAAAGAGCCCGATGAATGGAATGCATCCTATTGGTATTCCATTGCCAGACGTCCAAAGCCAAAAACTAATTTCGAAGAAGAATGGGAAGAAATTGCAAAATATCTGCTTGGATAATAATAGCTCCTGATAAAGAGATGATCTCCAAATTCTCTGTCATTCTTTTGAATATAGTAATCTTATTTCCCAAGTCATTTCTCTGCATACGAAAATCTTGGTCACCACTGTCATTCCTGTGCAAACAGTAATGTCTTGTATTCTTTTTTGCAAAATTGCAATACCCTATCCAACTTTAACAAACCTCCCCGTCCAATCACCAAGACGGACATAGTAAATTTATTCCGAATTTTTTCCTGGAGGAATTTGGTATTACAAATTTCGATGAATTTCACTAAATTGCAATTCTTTTAATTACTTATATTGTTTTTTTTATGCTTGTTTCTTATAATTGGCTGAAAGAATTAATAAACTTTGATTTCAACGTTTCCGAGCTATCTGATATATTGACAATGCTCGGGCTTGAGATAGATTCTGTTGAAAATTATGCAGAGAAATATAAGGGTTTTTTTACGGCTAAGGTATTGGAAAAGGAGAAACATCCAAATGCCGATAAATTATCTGTTTGCAAGGTTAAAATAAACGAAGATGTTAGAACTGTTGTTTGCGGAGCATCGAATGTCGCTGCAGGACAAACTGTTATTTTGGGTTTGCCCGGTGCCATCGTTCCTGTCAATGGTTTAAAGCTCGAAACAAGACCAGTTAGAAATATAGTTTCCGAAGGTATGATTTGTTCAGAATATGAGCTTGGTCTCGGAGATGACAAAAGCGGAATCTGGATTCTGCCCGAAGACGTTAAGGATGGCATCAGTCTTGCTGATTACCTTGGACTTAATGATATTGTTTTCGAAGTAGGCATAACTCCAAACCGTGCGGACTGTTTGAGCCATATAGGTATTGCTAGAGAGATAGCTGCTTATATTTCGTATAATTACAGAAAAGAAGTTCCAATTAAATACCCTAATATTAATTTTAAAGAAGCCGGCACTAAATCAGAGAACTCAGTCAGTGTTGAAATTATTGGTGTTGACAATTGCCAACGATATACTGCAAGAGTTATTCGTAATGTTAAGGTGGGCGAATCCCCCCAATGGCTCAAAAACCGATTGAAAATGTTAGGGCAGAGACCAATAAACAATGTAGTTGACATAACGAATTATGTCCTTCTGGAATGCGGGCAGCCACTTCACGCTTTTGATCTGGACTTGCTGAAAGAAAACAGAATTATAGTAAAACCTGCACAAACCAATGAAAAATTTATAACGCTTGACAACATTGAACGAAAGCTTGACGACAGCGTTTTAATGATCTGTGATGGCGAAAGGCCTGTTGCCATCGGTGGAGTTATGGGCGGGCTAAACAGTGAAATTAACGAGGGAACAATCAATGTGCTTATCGAATCTGCTTACTTTAACCCTTCTTCAATAAGAAAGACATCCAAAAAACTTTCTATTCAAAGCGAATCATCCTATCGCTTCGAAAGAGGTGTTGACATTGATAACATTGTCTATGCTTCTAACAGAGCGACTCAGCTTATTTCTGAAATCTGCGGAGGAGAACCCGAAAATGGCTTAATTGATGTTTATCCTGTTAAAAAAGCAAAGCCAATTATCAATCTTAGATTTCAAAGGGCAAGGGACATAATTGGACTGGATTTGTCAAATCAAACAATCGTCTCGCTCCTGAAATCTCTTAATTTCAGGATTGTTTCGCTTCAGGAAAATCAAATCCAGGTCGAGATTCCTAACTATCGTGTTGACATATCGCTCGAAATTGATTTAATCGAAGAAATTGCAAGGTTATATAACTATGATAACCTTTCTCCAGACTTTACAAGCGATATTGATTTCTCTGGAAAGGGAGTTTCAGAAAGATTACGCGTTAATCCATTCAGAGATAAGATAAAGAATTTTATGACTTATTCCGGATTTAGCGAAATTATAACACAAAACATTGTTGATCCTGAATCGGCAGAAATATCCGGCGAAAATCCTTTTAAAATTTCAAATCCGTTAGGTGAGCAGCTTTCGATGATGAGAACTTCTTTAATTCCATCTTTCCTGAAAACAATCGGCAGAAATAATGCACTCGGTAATTTAAATATTCGTGTTTTTGAAATTGGCAAGACTTTTCACCAGACAGACTCTGCCAATGAATTTATTCCTAATGTTTCAGAAGTTGAAGAGCTTATGATTGCCATTTCGGGCGAAGTAACTCCAACTCGATGGGACGAAAAACCGAGATTAGTTGATTTTTTTGATATTAAAGGAATTTTCGAAGATATTAAGAATTTTTTTGATCTGAGTCACCTAAGTTTAAAAAATTCAAATAGATCTCTATTGGTTTTCAATGCAAATCATCTCGATATCTGTTTGAATGGGCATCCAATCGGAGAAATTGGCGAAATCAGCAAAGAGTTTCAGCAAAAATTTGATATCAGGAATCCGATTTTTATTTTGAGACTCGACCTGACTGAGTTAAGAAACATCGAGCTTAAGGAAAAAAAATATCAAAAGGTGTCACCTTATCCTCCGGTTCTCAGAGATCTTGCTTTTCTTGTCGAAGAAAATTTACCTTCCAATCTTTTATATGACGAGATAATAAAAGAAGGCGGAAAATTGCTTAAAAGCCTTGAGATTTTTGACTTATATAAAGGTAAAAATATTCCCGAAGGAACTAAAAGTATTGCTTTTTCGATGGTATTCAATTCCGAAGACCATACTCTTGAAGAAAAAGAAGTATCAGCCGTCATTGAGAGTATTATTGGAAAAGTCGAAAAGAAATTTAACGCTAAATTAAGAGCTATATGATCAATTTTTTTTGGCAAAAAAATAAAAAAAAATAAATGGAAAATCACAGAATGTTTGACAACATTGAACAACAGGAACTAAAACCCAGTCAGTCCATACAAACTGCGGTCAATAATTTATGGCACTTTGTTAATATGTCCGCCGAATTGATCAGAGACTTACGAGAAGAAAACGAAAAGTTGAGAAAAATTCCAAAAGAATCAATGAATTATTTTTTCGATTTCGAAGGCGAATCCGTTCAGAGCGAGAAAGAATCTTATTATTCTTTCAAAGTTGATGAACTTCAAAAAGTAATAAACAACCTGACAGAAAAAAATTCAGAACTCGAAAAAATCGTTGCTGAGCTTCATCAGAAAAATGAATCGGAAAACTCCGAAAAACTCCGGGAAGATTTGATAATAGCCCAAAATGACATTGTTGAGAAAAATCATTTAATAAATCATCTCAATCAAGAAATTTTAGAACTAAAAAATCAGTTAGCAGAATACAAGAATAATGAATACAGGTTTGAGGAATTTTCCAAAAGAATCGAAGAACTAAATTCAATTAATACAATCAACGATCAGGAGCTCGACAGGTTAAAAGAAGAACACAATATAATCATAAGTAGTTTCGAAACCGAAATTATCCGATTGACCGAAGAAATTGATTCACATAAAAATGTTGAAGACGAGTTGCGCCAGGAAATCGAGGTTAAGAATTTGAGATTGAGCGAATTAAAGCAAAGCCTTTCGGAGATTGAAAATGAACTTGCTGACTTAAAAACAAAATTTGAAGAAAAATTATCCGAAGAAAAAGTTTTGAAACAAAATTTTGCAGAACTTGAAATCAGAATTAACAAAATTGATGAACTTAATGAAAAAATTGAAGAGCTTCAAAAGGAAATTACCCAAAGAGATGCCTTAATTGACGATTTAAATAATCAAATAAAATCAATGAGTGAAGTTATTTCAAAGATTAATGATTACGAAGAAAAAATCAACAATATAGAATCCGAAAAGAAAGAAATAGAAAATAAATTAGTGGAATTAAAACAATTTCAGGCGGAATTCCATAGGATGCAAAATGAAATTGTTCAACTTCAATCCAAAATATCGGAAAAAGAAAGCCAATTGAAATTACTCAATAATGAAAAACTTAATCTTGAAAATAAATTATTTTCAGCATTGAAGGAAAAAACAACTTTGATGACCCTCAAAGATTCTTTAAACGATAAAATTTCAGAACTGCAGGATTTACTGATTTCAAAAGATGAAATAATAAGTTTACAGCAGGAAAACATCAAAAATTTCGAGACCCAGAATTTTGAAAAGGAAGTTCAAAAACAAGCTCTCATTAACAATATCGAAACTTTTTTAGAAAAAATAGAGAAAAAGATTTCTAATTAATTTTAATTAAAGACAAAATATTTTTTATTCTTATATGTTTTTGCAAAAGTTTTCATAAATTATCAAGCAATGGAATTATTTTTCGAAGAAATGGTCCAGGAAGGTTGGCGTATAGCTGATCTTGGTTGTGGTGCCAAAGGTTCTGAATGGTATGACAAACTACCAGAGAACTGTGTTATCGATGGTTTTGATTTATTTTTCCCCCCAAATCATAATAGGACTAATTTCAATTTCTTTCAGGAAGATGTTACCAAACTTTACAATAAAGCTGAACTGAAAAACAAATATGACCTCGCTGTTGCTGATAACATTTTCGAACACGTCAAAGATCCAGAAGAACTGGCTTATTCAATTAATTACATATTAAAAATGGGAGGTCTTGCCCACATTGGAATACCCGATTCGACCAATATCACCGACAGGCTCTACCGTTTGATACACCCCGATGGTGGTGGGCACATCCAACAATTTACACGTGGCAATTTCATTGCCTTGATGAATCGAAACGGATTCGATTTGGTTAATATGAGAGAATGGCCCGATGATTGGACCTGGCTGTCGGATAATTTTTCGTTAGATGATTATAACATCACTCATTTAACAAAAATTGAATTACAATTCATTGCCAAAGTTTTAAAAAAAGAATTCACTTTGCAAAAGGGGTATTTTTACGGTTGGGAGTTTATGTTTATCAAGGTTAGCGATGAGTCTTTGCAAAGTTTTATTGACAGGGTTATTGACAAAATAAAATAATGACTCCAATAGGACATATATCAGTATCTTATATTTTAACATCGAAAGCATCGAAGGCAACTGTTTTATCTGCTGTTATCGCTGCTTTAATTATAGATTTTGATTTTATTTTTTTACCGTTTTCCTGGTTTAACGAGATTCATCGTATTGTTACTCATAATATCTTTTTTGTTCTTTTTATCGGTATAATTGGATTCCTTATTGTCAGGAAAGAAATCAGAAATTCAGTTTTTATTGGTTTGATAATTGGAGGAATGAGTCATTTATTGCTTGATGCTATGATGGATACAAATCCCTCCAACGGAATGGGAGTTGCTTTTTTTTGGCCCCTTATCAACCAAAATTTCTTAATTTATAATCTATTCCCGTCAGTTTCAGAATATAGTCCGGGTTGGCAAAATCCAAAAGAAATGCTAAAATTTTCTCTCAATGCTTTATTGATTGAATTGCCTTTTTATGTTCTGGCAGTAAGTATTTTTTTTATAAAAAAAATGAAAAAAACAAATTTAAAACCTATTCATTAATTTATTTGGAGTTTATTATGAAATTATTATCAAAACTTGCTTTCATTTTGATGTTTTCTATTTGGATTTCGTCCTGCAATAACGAAGGTGGCGAGAAACCCAAGGAAACAAAAGATACCACAGCAAAAACAGGCGTAACCGAGAAAAAAGCACAAGGTCCAATAATCATACTTAATTGGGGACCAAACTTCACCAAAGCCGGTCAGGATTTCAATGTTCAGGATAATGGAGAATCTGCATTATGGTTCAACGTTCAAAATGGGACAAGAAACACAGTTGTTTATTGGGACACCCAACAGTTGCTTTCAAATTCCGATACAACAGCAACCGTAATTACTGCAAGCGTGCCAAAGAATCTATACCGCAAGCCCGGGGATGTGCGTTTACATCTTCGAGACACTCTAACTGGCAATACTTCAATGAACGTTGTATTTATTATTAATTAATTAATTATGAAATATACAAAAGGAATTATACTTGCCGGCGGCAAGGGAACAAGGCTTTATCCAATGACAAGTGCTTTCAGCAAGCAGTTGCAACCTGTTTATGACAAGCCAATGATTTATTATCCACTTGCCATTTTGATGTTAGGCCATATCAAAGACATTCTGATTATTTCAACGCCCGAAGATACACCAAACTATCAAAAACTGCTCGGGAACGGCAGTCAATGGGGTATAAATCTGCATTACAAGGTTCAACCTTTTCCTGGCGGATTGCCTCAAGCTTTTATTTTAGGTAAAGAATTTATTGGAGATGACCAAGTTTGCTTGATACTTGGAGATAATCTCTTTTATGGAAAGCTGACTTTTTTTCGTGACGCTCTTGATAACAATAACGGTGCAACAATTTTCGCATACTGGGTTGATAGTCCTCAAAGCTATGGTGTTGTTGAATTTAATAAAGACAAAAAAGTTATAAGTATCGAAGAAAAGCCCAAAAATCCTAAATCCAATTATGCTATTCCCGGACTTTATATCTTTGACAATCGTGTTTGCGGTATCTCAGAAAATCTGAAACCAAGTGCAAGAGGCGAACTCGAAATCACCGATGTTCACAAAGCTTATCTTGAAACTAATGAGCTTGATGTTCAAACAATAGGTCGCGGCATTGCCTGGCTTGATACTGGCACACCAGCTAATTTGATTGATGCAAGTGTTTTCATCAGAGCTATCGAACAAAGGCAAGGAAGAAAAATTGCCTGCCTCGAGGAAATTGCTCTTCAACAGGGTTTTATTAGTATTGAAAAATATAAACAGACAATTGAGGCTTTGCCAAATTCTGATTACAAAAATTATTGCCAAAAAATTCTTCACGAGTTTGAGTAATTAATAATATTTTTGTGTTTTAAACTTTGTTTTTAATTGAATGAGCAAGTTGGTAATCTATACTGAGTTGAACGAGTTAAAACTTTTGAAACGCGGCAAGGTGCGCGATGTTTATGATTTGGGGGAACATCTTTTATTCATAGCTAGCGATAGGATTTCGGCTTTTGATGTAATTATGAATGAACCTGTTCCTGAAAAAGGAACCATATTAACTAAAATTTCGGCATATTGGTTCAAAAATACTTCTCATTTAGTTAAAAATCATTTTATAACTGACGAACCGTCTGAATACCCCGAAGTATGTCATCCTTATCTTGACATACTCGAAGGTCGTTCTATGCTTGTCAGGAATTGCAAGTCTTTGCCTGTGGAATGTGTTGTTCGTGGCTATCTTGC
>CALHRB010000034.1 GCA_938038165.1 Candidatus Kapaibacterium sp.
TTCAGTTTTTTATTGTCATTCTTATTTGAACAAATTAATGGTTTATTTCTTGACCCATCTAAGGCAAATCCTGGAACTCATATATTGAGATTAGGCATAGTATTTGTTTTCCTCAGTCTTGTATCAATCATTTATCAATACACCAAGAAGTTTTCTGAATTCTATTCAATTTTAGGCAAAAGAGCCCTGTTTGTCTATGTTGCACATTTAGTATTATTATACGGTCTGCCGTGGATTCCAAGCATAGGAAGAATCAAATCAGGAGCTTTTCCCATTGAATTTACTATTCCTTTTGCACTATTGATTATTTTGATATCCCTATCCTCTGCGTATTTTTATGAAATATCTGTTGCAAGGAACCTCAGAAGAAAAGTATTTTTCAGATATTCACTTACTGCCCTGCTTGCCTACTTGCTATTTGTTTAATGATATTAATTCGATATAAGCTAAACAAAATCTTTATTTTTCAGAACATTATATTTTTTAATAACTTTGCATTTTTGAATTTTCGTTTATCAATTAATGCTTCAAGTTGTTCAATATCAAAAAACTGGGGAAATATTAATAGAGGATCTACCTGCACCATCCTGTCCAGAAAATGGAATACTTGTTCAAACTGCATATTCTGTAATTAGTGCTGGAACAGAGAAAATATCTGTTACTAATACCCAAGCATCATTAATTCAAAGGGCAAAACAGCAACCCGAACAAGTTAGGCAAGTTATTGACAGTGTTAAAAAAGAGGGTATAATTAACACTTTAGTCAAAGTAAAATCTAAGTTGGAATCATATAAATCGCTTGGTTATAGTGCTGCAGGTGTTGTTTTGGAAAGTAGAACAGATAAATTCCGGATTGGTGATAGAGTTGCTTGTGGAGGTGCTGGATTGGCAGTTCACGCTGAATATTTAGCAATTCCAAGAAACTTAGCAGTTAAAATTCCAGATAATGTTGAGTTCTATCAAGCCTGCTATACAACTCTTGGAGCAATTGCTCTGCAAGGGGTCAGACAAGCAAACGTAAGATTAGGGGAACAAGTTGCCGTCATCGGGCTTGGACTACTTGGACAAATTACTGTTCAACTGCTTAAAGCATCAGGTTGCAGGGTTTTGGGTCTGGATATTGATGAGTCCTTATTCCAAAAAGCGAATTCTTATGGCTGCGATCTGACTTTGTTCTCCTCATTTGATAACATTAACCAGATGAAACAGTTCTCCAAAGGTAATGGATTTGATGCTGTACTGATTACTGCAAGCACAAACTCGAATGAACCTATTGAACTTGCCATAGAAATAGCTCGAAAAAAAGGCAGGGTTGTTATAGTTGGTGCAGTGAATATGAATTTGCCAAGAAGTCCTTTTTATGAAAAAGAGCTTGAGATAACTATTTCCTGCAGCTACGGACCGGGACGTTATGATCCAAATTATGAAGATGAAGGGATTGATTATCCTTATCCTTATGTCCGTTGGACCGAAAACAGAAATATGGAGGCTATTGTTGAGCTCTTTGGAAACGGAAGCTTAGATACAAAATCATTAACAACTCATATTTTTTCCATAAAAGACGCTGTAAAAGCTTATGATTTGATAACTGGCAAAGTAAAAGATGATTACCTTGGCATTCTGATTAAATATCCTGAAATAAATGACTCTCCTAAGAAATTTATTCAATATCCTAAAGAAAGATCAAAAGATAAAATTGGTATTGGATTTATCGGCGCAGGGCAATTTGGGACTTCATACCTTTTACCTCATATTAAATCAACAAATTCTTCTTTGGTGGCTGTTTCAACAAATAACCCGGTTAATGTTGCTACCGTTGCAAAGCAATTTGGTTTCGAAATAGCAACAACTGATTCCGAAAGCATTATTACTAATCCTGATATTGATTTAATTTTTTGTGCAACAAGGCACGATTCTCATAGCCATTATGTAATACAGGCTTTAAAAAATAACAAACCGATTTTTGTCGAGAAACCTTTAGCTATCAACATTGAACAAATGGAAGAAATTGACAAATTGGTCAAAGAAATGAATGGTAGGGTAATGGTTGGCTATAACAGACGTTTTTCGGAGCCTTTTCGGAAAATAAAAGAATTATTCAGTCAATTTTCTGAACCTAAATTCATTACCTACAGAGTTAATGCAGGAAAAATTCCTATTAATCATTGGGTTTACAGGGAAGACCAAGGCTCCGGACGAATTATCGGCGAAGCATGTCACTTTATTGACTGTATGATTTATCTAACAAATTCCCTTCCAAAGCAAGTTTTTGCATATTCATTATCTTCGTCCTCCGATGATGTTTATAATCGTGATAATATTTCAATTGTAATCAAATTCGAAAATGGCTCTGTTGGCAACCTCAATTACCTTGCAAACGGTGATTCAAAATTGGATAAAGAATATTGTGAAGTTTTCTGTGGCTCATCGGTTGCCATTATGAAAAATTTTGAAAGCCTTGATTTCTATTCATCAGGCAGGATCAGTAAATACAAATTCGACGGAAAGAAAGGTCATAAGGAAGAAATTATTGCTGTTATTAATTCTATTTCACAGGGCAAACCATTTCCTATCACCTACGAGGAGATTAGAGCGGTCTCTTTTGCTACATTTGCAGCTCAAGTGTCGCTAATCAAAGAATTACCAATAAACATATGATATTATTTGAACTTAGGGGTTAATATGACATTAGAAACTATGGAACTAAAAAACAAATCAATAAATAAAAAGTCAATTATAAAGAGTCATATCTTAATTTATTTAATACTCTCTTTGATTTCAATCTTTTCATATTCAGTTTTGATAGCCAACGAATATACTCCATTTAGTCAAGCCGAAATATCGAAAATTATAAAATCTGAGTCGAGATTCATTGTTAACCTTAGCGGAACTTGGGAAATGCTTGAAAGTAATGACCAGTGGCAAAATGTAAAAATTCCTTCATCTCAAAATACAAAAAATAAGATTGTTTATCGCAGAACAGTAAAAATTGACCCTAATATTCTCAATAAATATATTTGGCATCTCAACTTTTTCGGTATTGATGACCATCTGGAAGTCTACTTCAATAATCAATTTATTGGTAAATATTTTGGTGGAATGACATATTTTAGTGTTCAAATACCATCAAGATTAATTCAAAAAGAAACAAATACAATCAAATTGGAAATCTTTCCCGCTGGAGAAAATGCTCAAAAAGTTAAATCAAATTATATTTTTGCAAGTAAAATCTACACAGATATCATACGAGACGTACTGCTGGTTGGTACACCTCAAATCTGGATTAGCGACTTAAAATACAAAATGAATGTAAAACAGGATCTCACAGCTGCAACGGTCGAGGTCAAAGCAAAAATTTCTTCGGGCAGCATAGTTCCGTTCAGCTCCAAAAGCCAACCTCAGGATTCTTTGATTGCTTTAGGATTGGGTAAAACTTCGGTTGTAGTTGATGTGATTATTAGAAACAAACAGACAGATCAAATTGTAATTCAAT
>CALHRB010000035.1 GCA_938038165.1 Candidatus Kapaibacterium sp.
CAGGCAATAAGCCATTCTCTTCGATAATCCTTCTGTATCTTCTACCAACTGCCTCTCTCATTGCAGCAAAGTCATCATTTTTATGCACATTTTTAATAATGTATTTTCTGTAGTCGGACTTTTTTGCTCTGCCATTTTCGAAAACAACCATAGAAGAAACAAGTTCGCTACCCTGTATGTGTGAATTATCAAAACATTCTATTCTAATTGGAGGCTTCGAAAGCCTTAAGTCGCGTTGCAGGGATAGGACTGCTCTGCTAAGGCTTTGTTCACGCTTGGCGATAGCTATCAAATATTCTTTTAATTGAAATTCAGCATTAGCAGATGCCATATTAACTAATTTCTTTTTATCACCGAGCTTTGGAACAATAATTTCGACAGATTTCCCTCTTTTTTTGCGGAGCCAGTCATAAACGAACTCGGTTTGTTCAGGCTCAGTAGGAAGCAAAATTTCCTTCGGTATGAATTCATTTTCAATATACCATTTTTCTATTGTTAATTGAATCAACCCAGCATCTGAATGATTAGCAGAATTCTGTAATATATAATGTCTTTTCCCAATTAGCTTACCTTCTCTAACCTTGAAAACAAGAGTGCAAGCAAGTTCATCCTGTCTGTAAAGCCCAATAATATCTCTGTCAATCAATTCTGAGCTGACAACTTTTTGCTGATTTGAATAATCCTTGAGCAAAAGCAACTTATTCCGAACGATGGCCGCTTCCTCGAATCTCATTTCATCGGCGAGTTCCTGCATTTGTGTGTCAAATAATTTTTCCAGTTCGTCTGTTTTTCCATTGATGATTTGAACGGCGTTTCTTATGTTTTCATTATATTTCTCCTGCGAAATAAGCCCTTCGCAAGGTCCATCACACTTTTGAATATGATAGTCAAGGCAAATTTTATGCTTTTTTTTCGAAATTGAATCTTCGCTGATATTCAAATCGCAACTTCTGATTCTGAAAAGAGATCTGAGTATTCTCATTAAAAATCTTAAATTCTTTACTTCTGTAAAAGGACCTAAGTATCTTGAACCGTCGCGGATAATTTTTCTTGTCGGAAAAATTCGGGGAAAAGGTTCGTTTGTTATTCTAACATAGGGAAAACTCTTATCATCTCGTAAGAGTATATTATATCTGGGTTTTAGTTTTTTTATAAGAGTATCTTCAAGTATGAGTGCTTCCGCTTCGGAGTCAGTAACTATGACTTCAATATCTGCAATATGCTTGATGAGTGCATTTGTTTTTGCATCGTGAGGTTTAGATTGAAAATAAGATTTTACCCTGTTTCTGAGATTGACAGCCTTACCAACATAGATAACTTTCCCACTTTGATTTTTAAATTGATAAACACCAGATTTTGTGGGCAAACCGCTAAGTTTTTCAGAGAGATTTATTTTATTTTCTTCAATATTTTCAATAACTTCATTCATTTTCTCTAATATTAAGTTCTAATTATTTTTGTCTAACAATCAAAATAAAAATCTCATTTTTATTAATTTATTGTTTTTCAATATCAAATTTATAAAAACAAAATAATAATGAATAAATTTTTAAGATGGCTTATAATCATTGGTTCAATATTATTCATTATCACCTTTATCTTGATGTCAGTGATAAGAATGAATTATCCATTCGAGCTGGAGTGGATGGAAGGTGGCTCTGTTGACCATACACAAAGGATTCTAAACGGAAAAGGTATTTATGTTGAACCAAGTGTTGAGTTTATTCCATATATCTACACTCCACTTTACTATTATGTTTCGGGATTGTTTTCACTTTTTTTCGGAGTAGGATTATTTCCATTAAGGCTTGTTTCAACCCTGTCCACATTGGCAACCGGACTTTTTATTTATCTTTTGATAAAAAAAGAAACTCAAGACAATTTTGCTGCTTTTTTATCAACAGGTTTGTTTTTTGGATTTTATGTAATCGGGGGAGCCTGGTATGACCTCGCAAGGGTAGATTCACTTTTTATTTTGTTATTTATAATTTCTATATACTTAATAAGAAATAGAGAAAACAACTGGAATTATTTCTTTGCGGCTTTATTTGCTTTTCTTTCTTATTTTACAAAGCAGTCCACACTTTTATTTGCCTTATTTGTAATGATTTATTTGGTTATCTATGAAAGAAAAGGATTTTGGATTTATTCAATTGCATTCACCGGATTAGTGCTTATTACAACATTAATATATTCTTTAACAACATCAGGATGGTATTATTTCTGGAACTTTGAGTTGCCAGCGGCACACAGATGGAATTTTGAATTTACCATTCTTTTTTTCACAAGAGACATTTTTGAGCATACTGGTGTCGCACTTGGTTTTGCTTTCTTTTATTTTTTTATTAATAGCAGGAATCGAAAATTTAAACAAGAAAAAAAGGATGAAACTTATATTTTTTATCTATTTGTTTTTTGTGGTATGTTTGCTGGGTCTTATTTTTCTCGATTGCACTATGGCGGATTTCTCAATGTCATTATTCCTGCCTACACAATTCTTGCTATAGTTACAGGTTTAAGTTATAATCAAATTATGATCAATGCCACAAATGATTTTCAATCTGACAAATTAACTTTAAATTTTAATATTCGAACAATTGTTAACTTGATGATTATTGCTCAGTTCCTTGCCGTTGTTTATGACCCCGGGCTTCAATTACCCTCCGAAAATGATTATCAAGCAGGAAAAAGTTTTATTGAACAAGTTAAACATCAAAAAAATGACGTTCTGATCCCAGGAAATACCTATACATATTACCAATTAGCCGGGAAGAAAAACTATGCTCACATCGAACTAATAAATGATTTATATGAACACAATGACATTTACGGAAAAAAAGTTATGAAAGATTTTAAAAATAAAATTGCAAATCACAATTTTTCGATAATTTATGCTAACAAACTTTTTATCGAACACTTTTCATTCTTCAAAAATTACTATGAGGAAAAAGGGCTTATTTTTAATGATGAAAGTTGTTTTAAAACAAAAACTGGTCATATAATGAGACCCCAGTGGAAATATACTCCGATTGAAATTCCAAATAAATGAATTATGAATAATCAAAACTCAATGCTTGAAAATTTTTAGTATAATTTTACGTTTCTATATAATTGTATTTTTTAATAAGAGATAGATATGACAGATATACGGGAACTTAACGAAAAAATTCAAAAAGAAAGTTCATTTGTTGATTTGCTCATACTCGAGGTAGGAAAAGTTATAATCGGACAAAAGCAAATGACGGAGAGATTGCTAATCGGTTTGCTAACAGGAGGTCATATTTTGATGGAAGGTGTACCCGGACTTGCTAAAACGCTTGCAATCAAGACTTTGGCATCAACTGTTGATGCAAAATTCAGCAGGATTCAATTCACTCCAGACCTTCTTCCCGCAGATTTAATCGGAACAATGATCTACAATCAAAAACGTGAGGAATTTACAGTTCGTAGGGGACCGATTTTTGCAAATTTTATTTTAGCAGACGAAATCAACAGGTCTCCTGCTAAGGTTCAAAGTGCCTTGCTCGAAGCTATGCAGGAAAAACAAGTAACAATAGGCGAGAGCACCTTCAAACTTGATGAGCCATTCTTAGTGCTTGCAACACAAAACCCTATTGAACAGGAAGGTACTTATCCCCTACCTGAAGCACAAATTGACAGATTTATGTTAAAAGTTATCATCAATTATCCCTCCCGAGAAGACGAATTGGCAATAATGAGAGAAAATATACTCCAAGAATTTCCAACTGCTTCTATCGTTGTAAAACCCGAAGAAATACTAAATGCCAGAAAAGTCGTAAAGGAAGTTTATATTGATGAAAAAATTGAAAACTACATTTTAGACATAGTTTTTGCGACAAGATTCCCAAAAGAATACAAAATGGATAAACTTTCTCAACTTATCTCTTATGGAGCTTCGCCAAGAGGCTCTATTTATCTGTCGCTTGCTGCAAAAGCTTATGCCTTTATTAAAAGACGCGGTTATGTAGTTCCTGAGGATGTTCGTGCTATATGCCACGACGTCCTTCGCCATCGTATTGGACTTACTTACGAAGCTGAAGCAGAAAATGTAACTACCGTAGATATTATTAATGAGATTTTAAATACTATCGAAGTTCCGTAATATTATTCTAAACTAATGGAAACTTCCGAATTAATCAAAAAAGTTCGCAAAATCGAGATAAAAACCCGAGGATTATCCAAACACATTTTTTCGGGGGAATATCATAGTGCCTTTAAAGGCAGAGGAATGGCTTTCAGCGAGGTTCGAGAATACCAATTTGGCGATGATATACGAAATATTGACTGGAATGTTACGGCAAGATTTAATCATCCATATGTAAAAATTTTTGAAGAAGAAAGAGAACTTTCAGTCATCCTTTTGGTTGATGTGAGTGCGTCCGGATATTTTGGAACTAAAACACAGTTTAAAAGAGACCTGATAACTGAACTTTGTGCAGTGCTGTCATTTTCTGCGCTTCAAAATAATGATAAAATCGGATTAATTTTATTCAGCGATAAAATCGAAAAATTTATTCCTTTAAAAAAAGGACGCCATCACGTATTGAGAATTATCAGAGAATTGCTTGAATTTCAGCCAGAAAGCCAAAAGACTGACTTAGAAATTGCATTGAGATATCTCATTAATGTAATCAAAAAAAGGGGCATTGTTTTTATTCTGTCAGATTTTTTCTCGAATAATTTCGAGGAACCCCTGAAAATTGCCTCGAGAAAACACGATACAATTGCGGTTAATATTTATGACCTTAGAGAATCAGAACTCCCTGATGTTGGATTAATTTACGCTCAGGATAATGAAACCGGAGATTTGGTTTGGATTGATACTTCGAATCAATTAGTTAGAGATAAACATAAACAATGGTGGCTCAATCATCAAAACAGAATTAATGACATATTCAATCATAATTCTGTGGACTCAATCAAAATCAGAACTGATGAGTCTTACATCACACCATTGATAAACTTCTTCCGTCAAAGAGAAAAGCGAAAATAACTTCGATAAATCTATGAAAAAATTGATATTGCCGATTTTTATATTTTTTACATTTGGAATGATATTGATTCATTTGAAAGAACCAATGCCAGCCAATATTATATCATCGGCTGAAGGTCTAATTCAGAACACTCAAGCTTTATTAAAACCAGTTAAAGTCATTCAAGTTTCCAAAACCAACAAAAATACAAAAGCGAATTATATAATAACTTACAAAACATTGAATAAAGATGAGTCAGCTTTCGGTTTGACAAGAGCTATGGAATGGAGATTCGAAAGACTGAAAGACCCCTTCACTGGCGAAATACCAAAAAATATCAATTCAAAGGTTGCACTTTTTTTGAAGAATCATTCTGGTGCTATGCCTGACTTTGAACATTTTGATAAAAATTCCTCTGTTTTGTCATCTACCGAATGGCAAAAAGCAGGACCTTATAATATCGGGGGCAGAACAAGAGCTTTGGCAATTGATTTTTCAGACCCTGAACAAAAAACTATACTTGCAGGAGCTGTTTCAGGTGGAATGTGGAAATCAACCGACGGAGGAATAACTTGGAAAAGAACAACAGAGCCTCAACATTTAGCTTCCGTTTCCTGCATTGCACAGAATCCAAATAAAGGTAAGGAAAACATCTGGTATTATGGAACAGGGGAACTTTGGGGCAACTCAGCAGGGATTAATGGCGATGGTATTTTCAGATCCACAGATGGCGGTTGGTCTTGGCGTCAAATTCCCTCAACATTACGTAATACTCCAAATTCTTGGGATAATCAATTCGAATTCATCTGGAATATTATTGTTTATCCAAAAGAAGGACTTGAAGACATAATCTTTGCAGCAACAGCCGCCGGGGGTATCATACGAAGCACCGACAGCGGCAAAACCTGGAACTTTGTTCTTGGTAGCTTCGGAAATAATTCAAGCCTTTTTACCGACATTGCCTCTACCACTGATGGTGTTCTATATGCTACCCTTAGTCAGGAATCTTTTGGAAGAAGGACAGCCTCGCAATATGGTATTTTCCGATCTGTGAATGGCACTGATTGGGTTAATATCACACCTGATAATTTTCCTGAAAAATACAAGAGAATTGTTATTGGTATATCCCCTTCTGATGAAAATCAGATTTATTTCTTGGCAGAAACACCTTATTCGGGTAAACAAACTTTTAATACACAAGGTGATACTCTATGGCACTCACTATTCAAATATACCTATATTTCCGGCGACGGGACTGGTAAAGGAGGCAAATGGGAAGACAGATCACATAATTTACCAAAACCTGACTACATTAGGGGTCAGTTTAATTCTCAGTCATCATATAATTTGGTCATCAAAGTTAAGCCTGATGATCCTGATATTGTTTTTATCGGAGGAACAAATTTATATCGTTCAGATGACGCTTTTAAAACAAGCGATAGAATCAAATGGATTGGCGGTTACTGTCCGACCGGTTTTAATTGCAAAGACATCTACACTTACCCAAATCAACATGCAGACCAGCATTCAATTGTCTTTCCTGATAATAGCTCCCCAAAAATGTATGCAGGAACTGATGGTGGAATCTTTGTTACCGAGGATTGCACAGCTGACAGCGTTGAATGGATCTCACTCAACCAAGGTTATACCACTACTCAGTTCTACACAATTGCCCTTGACCATGGAACCGCCGGCAGCAAGGAAATTATTGGTGGAACTCAGGACAATGGCACACTCTATTCAAATAACAAACCTGAATGGGTATTTGCAGCTAATGCTGATGGTTTTTATTGTGCTATAGAAAATGGCGGGAAGTATCATTATACATCCAACAATTCAAGTTATCAGCCAAAAATCAAAATCTGGCGACGAGTTCTTGATGAAAACGGAGAACCACTTATAACTACACGTCTTGACCCAATAGGAGGAAAAGACTTTATCTGGAATACACCGTTTCTTCTTGACCCTAACAACCAAAATAGAATGTATTTAGCTGGTGGAAAAATAGTCTGGCGAAATAATGATTTATCTAAAATCCCCAACGAAAAAAATCTTGATTCAATTTCAACCGAATGGGACAGTTTAAGTTATACACGGTTAGAAAGCGGAAACATAACTGCACTTGCCGTTTCAACAATTCCTGCAAATACACTATATTATGGAACTTCAACTGGAAAACTGTATAAAATCAGGAATTCCCATCAGGGAAATCCTGAGCCAGAGGATATTACTGGACAAAATTTCCCGATAAATGCTACTATTGGCTCTATCGCCATTGACCCAAAGGATGGTAATAAGGTTTTTACTGTTTTTACGAATTATAACGTAGAATCCGTTTTTTATAGCGAAGATGAAGGAAAAACATGGACCCCTGTAACAGGAAATTTAGAAGAAAGACCAGGGGGAGGCGGTGCCGGTCCTGCCTTTAACTGGTTGGAAATATTACCCCTCAAAGATGGGAATTATTATTTGGCAGGTACTAATTCAGGTTTGTTCTCCACTGCTTTTCTTGACGGGCAATATACTTGTTGGGTGCAGGAATCACCTAATTTAATCGGAAACTCCGTTGTTGATATGGTTGACGCGAGAGAATCAGACGGATTCGTTGCTGTTGGAACTCATGGGCTCGCAAATTATATAGCAAACATCAATAGACTTCCTGAAAAACCTTCTAAGCCAAGTCTTGTGTTTCCTAAAAACAATAGCGGAGGAATTAAAAATAACTCTTTCTTTGTTTGGAACAAAAATAAAACAGGTATTAATTCAAAAATTCAGATCTCTCTAAAATCTGATTTCTCAGAAATTCTTGCAGAACAGGATGGCATTCTCAAGGATTCAGTTGAAATTTATAGCTTGATCTCGGGGAGGATTAAGCACTTCTGGCGAGTCCAAAGCAGAAATAATGGCGGATTGAGCGAATTTTCAGACACTTTTTCTTTTCTGACTTCAATTAATCCTCCTAAACTTCTAACTCCCCCTTCGAATACTGATACAGTTCAAAAAAGCGTTACTCTGACCTGGGAACCTGTTCCCTTTTCTATTTCTTACAGGTTACAGTTAAGCAGTAATTTAACTTTCAGCTCAATAATTCTCGATACTATAATAACCTCCGCTGAACTAACTATTTCAAATTTAGAAGATAACAGAAGATATTTTTGGAGAGTAGCTTCAATTGATGAATACGGACAGGGTGATTTTGCCTCTCACTTCAATTTCAGGACAAAATCAATCAGTTCTATTGATTTATTTACTGATAGTGATAAAATTTCCGCTTACCCCAATCCAGCTGGCTCATTAATTTATCTATCGTTTTTTAATGAAAAAAGCCAAAATCTACTTGTTGAACTATACGATATGCAAAGTCGTAAAATATTAACTTTTGTGAACGAACATTTTGAACCCGGTAAAATCTCCTTAAAGCTTGATGTTAGTAAAATTAACGATGGTATGTATTTTATCCGAATTTCAAAGGATTTAACAGTTTCATCCAAAAAGATTTCGATTCTAAGATAAGCAGAAGGCTTAAATAAGATGAAAATGAGAACATATATAAAACTGTTATTAACAATAATATCTTTAACAATTTTTAATTTTTCTATTATTATCGCTCAGAATTTATCTATTTCGATAAAATCAGATACAAATAATGTCCTTATTGGCGACCAGATAAATATAAATCTAAAAGTTGCCTCCGATGAAAAGATAAAAATT
>CALHRB010000036.1 GCA_938038165.1 Candidatus Kapaibacterium sp.
ACCAAGGTCCCTGATCCGGAAATTAATTGATTTGATGAAGAAGAACCACTTAATTTAAAATTAGATGTTATATTGTTGTTTGAAGGATCAATAGTGAAATTCAATACTCCGTTCACTGTCAAATTACCTGCTAATCTGAAATCAACAGAGTTATCTAAAGGTCGGAGCTGTCCAGACAAAACATTTAAATTTCCTGAAATGTTCAATATATTCGAATTAGTAGAAACTATTCTGGTATTATTGTCTGTGTTTATTGTTAAATTACCTATACTTGATGGAAAAGCGCTACCGAATGTTTGATTTGATGTTCCTGAAAAAACATAATTTGCATTAGGTTCAAAAGTCCTAGTTAAATCATCAAATCTCAACAGTCCTGATAAACCGGGTTCTATGCCTAAATTTGTTCTGTTTGTTAAAGTTCCATCATCTCTCAAAGAAATTACTGAAGAACCAATCGAACTTTGTGCAATAAAGCTGTTCTGATCAATAATTAAATTACCGGTTGCTAATATTTCTAAATAAGACAATTGAGGTTGTATAGAGGATCCTAAGGTTATTGTATTTCCATTACCAATAACAACACTATCCCGAACTTCGGTCTCATCAATACCATAGTTCCAATCAGGATTTGGAAACTCTCCGGCAGGCACCGGGGGTCCACCTAAGCCGGTAAATGACCAAGAACTATTATCATCCCAGTTTCCTGTTTGTCTTGAGTAAAAGATTCTTTGTGCTTTGTTTCCTATATAAAATTCACCAATTCCAATCCATTTATTTTCGGCTGGTGCTAATTCCACACTTGCTAATCCTATATTCCAGGTTAAATTTCTTCTATCTTTGTAAAGAGGTATTTCCGCCGGTATCGATTTTCTTCGAACTACAGCTTGACTAATATCTACAGATGCTAACTCTGAGGGTGGAAATTGTAAATTTACATTTGCCAACCTTCCTCCCATAGTGAAGTTATCATATCCAATTAATGACCAATATCTTGGCACAGCTTGAGATTGATCCATCCTGTTACCGCTGAATGGCTCATTAGGTAAAGGTTTAATATTTTCAGCTTCGATGGATCCTGCTAATCCTCCAGACCCTGTCAGTGTTAATATAGATGGTGTATAATCGCTTTCATTTCCTATCTCAAAAGTGTATGTTCCGGGTCCTGCCGGTATAGGTTTTCTTAATTTACCATCAACATAACCCAGACCCTCTCTTTCTACAAAACCAGTGCTTGTAATAACCACACGTCGATTATTTGATCGAACATCAATTGGTGCTGTGTTGCCAGATGAAAATCTCAAACGATTTTTAATAAAAATATCTACATTTGAAGACCCATCAACAATAACCTTACCTGCAGCTTTGTTGACATAGAAATTATGAAATATTGTTCCCCAGGAGTTGTTAAGTGTTATGTATTGATCTAAAACTGGATTTATTAATTCAAAAGTGCTCAAACTTGGAATATAGTTTGAATTTGAATTAATTATTAGATTTCTGTTTGCCTGAACAATTCGACTACCAGCATCAAAGAAACCGCTCAATATAAAGATATTGCTGTCACAGGTAATATTATTCGTAAGCAATACCCTTCTACTGGCAGAATCAGGAGCAGTATTATTAACTGTAAGAGATAAAACTCTATTAGTGGGACCAATGGGTACGCCGTCTCCAGTATTCTGAGTTTGGTTGGAACTGTTAAATATGTAATTAGAACGTCCGTAATATCGCTGATTAGTTCTGATTGAGCCACTATTGAGAGTAGCCCGTAATCCAAATTGATGTGCTGTTGAAATAATACAACTGTCATTTAACGAAAATGTCTCACCTGTAATAAAGTTAATACCAGTATAAAGATGCCCCGGACCAGAACCAACATTTTCGACTGTGACAGACTTAACATTCACATCAGTATTTAATGTTACAGTTTTTCCATCGCCGATATATACTTGATGATTAATACTGTTAGGAAAAAGAGTTGTTTCTGGTGGTCCGCCATATCCTACAGTTGACCAGGTGGAAGGTGAAGTCCAATTTCCATTAGCAATTGAATAGAAATCAACAGAAGTTCGCTCTCCTATAATAAAATCATTTGATGTATTATCAAATACAGAGTGATTAATGGATTGAGTGCTATTTGTTGTTCTTGTTCCGATAGTAGTCTGATTCCAAACACCACTATTTCTGGAAACGAAGTGTTCAAAATTTGTCCAGCTTGCCCCAGATGGAACATCACCTGCAGGAATATTTTGAGGTAAAAATGTTGTTGCTAAATTATATGTTCTCGTCCCTAAAGCAAATGTAGAATCTGTAGAATCTGTTGGTCTGCTAATTCTCCATCGTCTTGTAATATATTTCGATAAATTAATAGGTGGATCGGTTGGTGCTGGTGAAACATTGTTAAATACGATCATATCAAGCGGTCCATCAGTACCCCCTGTTCCGTTCAAGTTAAGAATTGCTGGAGTATATGCAGTGTCAGTCCCGATTACGAATTCAACCGTTTGTGTTCCGACTGAGACTTCTCTTCTTAAGATACCGTCAATATGACCGTTGCCAATTCTTTGAACCTGAGCTAAATCTCCAGTTCTCTGAAAATCGGAAAAGACATACCTATTGTGGGTTCTTGCATCAATTACAGCATTATTTCCTGAAGCGAATTTTAAAGTATTTCTAACAATTAAATTAGAATTTGTAAAAATCCCGGCACTGTCAAGAATAATTTTTCCTGACGGTTTCATTATTTCAACATCGAAGAAAGCCTGATTATTATAGCTCGGTCCGGAATGTTGTTGAATGGTTTTCATGTTAGCAAATATCTGGTCTCCGTTTCCGTTGAATGTAACTTTTCTCGCTCCTACATTATTATTCCACCCAATTCCGTCGGTTGTAAAGTTTCCTCTGTTGATAAAATGCCCTGCAATTGTAAAACTATTGCAATTCAAATCCAAACATCCATCAGAATCGATAATAACATCGTTAAGAATTGTGAAATCGCCATCCCAGAATAATGCAGATCTGTAATCATTAGGATTAGTTGAGAACTTTGTATATTTAACATACAAATTCCACAAAGGAGCTGTAGGACTTCCAAGTGCAAAATTTGAACCAGAGGCAATAGTTAATCCAGTTTCTCCAATTTGTAATGTACCGCCGGTAACGCTGAAAGTCGAAGCTCCAACTTTGTAGTCAACATCATCAGAATTTCTTGTTATTACAATGGTTCCTCCACTCCAATTAAAAATTGAGGGAGCGTTGGATAAATCAAAGCCATAATAGCCATAACTGCCCGATGTGCCAACGGTCAAAACCCTGAGCGTGCCTCCGCTCATATTAAAATCACAAAAAGATTGAGCAAGAGCTCTTGAAAAACAAGAAGCAACTCTCATCTCTCCACCTGACATCGTAAACTTTGTTCCTGAAGCATATAAAAAGTGTTCAGGAGGATTAGAGCTATTTCCGACGTATAATATACCTCCCTCAATTAATAAGGAAGTATTAGAATTAGTGATAGTCATTTCATTAAATCTAATGCCACCGCTTACTAAATGAATTCCAGAGTTTGTGCCGAAAGTGTATGTACCAGTTCCTTGTGCACAGAGAATAGCTGTATCTGAATTATTATGCCTATAAATTCCAGATCCAAGAATAAATCTTCTGTCATCTGAAAGAGCGATATTTAACGCTCTTGAAAAAGTAGTGGAATGATTAATTAATGTATCAGCTAAACCATTTTGTTTGCTTAATCTTACGTTAGATAGCCTCCATCCATTGGCACCGGTTACACCACTAACAATAGAGTTACCGGTTCCCGAAAAGACTAAAAAAGTAAATCTGTCATTTGCTGGTCTTAAATCAACAGCGTTGACAGTTATATTATTATTAATAAAGTTGCCATAAACAATTAAAGTGTCAGTTCTTGTGGTAGTGTTAACATCAGATATAGTGCCATTGCTTTCGACAGTAATATTGCGTAAAATAGTTAAACTTTTTGCAGCAACAGTTCTATCAAATTGAAGTGAGCCTTCTAAAGCTCCTCCGATTCTCAAAGAATCAATTTTCACTCCTCCTGGTTGGTTAAATCTAATGTTATCCGAGTCAGCGATTAAAACTGTGTCTCGTTCAAAAATCTGACCGGGCCAATAAGCAGCTGCAGCACCTGAGTGGGATATATTTGACCAAGATGATGGTGAATTCCAATCTACATTTGTCTGACGGCTATAAAAGATTCGACCAGTGAAAAATGTGTTTGGTTCTCCAGCAGTCCAATCACCTGACAAACCAGTTTCTCCTTGAACTGTAATAGGTGAAGGTGTTGCACTTCTTGAAGTGCCAAGGTTTACTTCCCATCCGGAATTGAATCTTGCTGGTATATACCTTGTCTGATTACCATTTACATCAGAAGCTTGGTATAAAAAAGAAAAATTTGTGTTTGCAGGGTTAACATTGGTAATTCCCTGAGTAGTAATTCGCCAGTATTTTCCCAACATATTATCATTACCAGAAATTCTATTGGGATGAAGTTCAGCAAAAATCTTTAAACTTGTAGAAGCGTTATTAAAATCCCCGCCTATGTTGATAATAGATTCATTATATAGGTTACCAACACCAATAGGAAAGATAAAATTCCTTGTTACTCCAGCTCCATTTGTGAATTCTTTAATGATACTGCCTGAACCGGCTAATCCGTCAGACTGAATCATCTTATTTGCTGAAAATGGACCACCACTAATATTTGCATTTGGTCCGAACCTTAAGTCATTATCATTTATTTTTAAAAGCGAATTACTGATGAAATTAAGTGTACCATTGACTGTAACATTTGTATCAAGAGAAAGATTATTTGAGGACTTGTTAATAATTAAATTATTAAACTGAGTTATGGAATTACCGGTAATAGCTTGGTTTTTGTTTTTTTCAAAAGTAACTGTCCCTGTTCCCGCTATAAATGCACCAGAACCCGAATTATTAACCCAATTGCTATCAAGAATTATATTAAAATTATTACTATTAAGCTTTCCTAAGGCAATTAAAAGATTGTTTCTTATACTGATATTTTTACTTAAACTAACAACATTGTTTGGGTCGGTACCTATGTTAGCAATTTCGAGATAACCAAGTGTATCAGGTATTCCATTTCCTGTATTTTGATTGTTATTTCCAGTGTAAATAAAGAAACCATTAAAGTGGCTATTGAAATTATAATTTCTAACAGCTGTTCTAACATTACCGTTTGCACCTGATGCGGTTATACCATCTGGAGAGGTAATTCTTAATCTTCCTCCACTCTTTAAGGTAAATTGATTAACAGCATTGCCAAGTAAGTTAAAGTTGTTAAAATCAAGTGTTCCTTGTCCACTAACATCCTCAACCGTAACACTTGCTAATGTCCTATCTTGATCTAAAGTAATTGTGTTTCCATTTCCAATAAAAACAACATCAGCAGAAGTCGAAGGATAATCATCAGCAGCAGCACCACCATAACCTTCATAAGACCACTGATTGGCATTATTCCATACACCAGAAAGTCTTGTATAAAAGACTCGTGTGACGGCATAAGGTTCACCAATAACAAAATCATTTCCAAATGTAGTAATATTAATTGCTTGCGTAGTTGTACTTGTCCGAGTGCCATTAGTGGTTGAGTTCCAACTTCCATCCCACCGTCTAATTACAAAGTTAAGAGGGTCTGCTCCACCTCTCAAATCATCGGGATTTAAAAATTGTAAAGTAAGATCATAATTTCTCGTACCAAAGACAAAAGGCGAACTTAAAGGTCTGAATAATTTCCAATAGCGTTGAACATTCTTTGTTGTGTCAAGAGTAAGAGGCAAATCGTTGATATTAGGATGATCAGACCCATAAACAATCATACTAACATGTCCTGCTGTCCCACCAGTTCCGTTTACATCGAGAGTTGAAGGATTATAAGCATCTGAAGTACCAATATGGTATGTAATTGAGGCTGGATTCCCGGCGTTAACATATCTTCTTAATTCACCGTCAACATGTCCAGATGTTCTTGTTACATTCCCTCCATTTGCAATAGAAACAAAGCGATTGTTTGTTCTTGAATTAATTATACCACTTGTAAATGTTAATTGATTAGTAACAAATAAACTATCTTCTAACAAGACATAGGAGCTTGGTTTGTTAATAACTAAGTTATAAAAGGTTTCCCCGCCTGTTCTGATTAGCTTTTGAATACCATTACCATTGAAGGTAACGGTGCGTGTTCCCGGCGTGAAAGTTCCATTATTTATCCAGTTCCCACCGATAGATATATCTCTGCCATTCGAATTTAATGTTCCAATTTGGATAAAAAGACTATCCCTGATTTGAACATCATTTGTTAAGCTAACGCTCGTTGGATTGTTAATGATTAAAGTATTAACAATCGCTGGTAATCCAGATCCGGTTGATTGTAGAGCTGAACCATAATAAATGAAATTACCGTTGTTATGAGCCCCTTCATTGAAATTTCTGTTTGTTGTTTGAATGTTTCCCGAAGTTCCTGAGGAAGTAATACCAGCAGTGTTAGCAACAGCAAGAATCCCTCCGCTTCTGAGAGCAAAATTACCTCCTCCGGATATTACATTTGTTTCTAAATTTAATCTTCCAGCTAATTCACTTGGTCCGGCTGTTTCCACAATAACTGAGTCACCAGCAGAAGTTGTATAATTAATATTTAAAGTAATTGTTTTTCCGTCACCAATATATATTTTCGAAGTTGATATAGGGGAAATTGGCGATGGTTCTCCCCCATACCTTGCTGTGGACCAAGAAGAAGCAGAATTCCAATTTCCATTTGCAATACTATAAAACGACAATACTGATGGTGGTCCAACAACTAACCAAAAAGTTCCACTTAAACTTGAATATCCTAAAGATTGAGTTGTGGTAGTGGTTCTATTACCAGTAGTAGGCTTCGTCCATGTTGATCCATTCCATAATCTTGTCTCGAACAATAATGGGTTTGCACCACCTCTAATATCAGTTGGGTTAAGAAATGTAACAACAACGTCGGCGGTTCTTGAACCTAAAGCAAATGTACTACTGCTTGGAATACTTAAAGCCCATCTTTCCTGAACATATTGAGCAGCATTTAATCCAGTTGGTGTTGTTTGGTAAATTGAATCTTGTGCTTGTAAAAGTCCTGCACTTCCACCAGTACCATTTAAAGTTAAAAACAATGGTCTATAATTGGCACCTCTTCCAATGGGAAAGAATGCAGAGGATACTGCCCCTGACGGAATAAACAATCTTAAATTTCCGTCAATATGGCCAATATTTTGCCTTATTGCGCCTCCAAGAAGTATTACAAATTGATTAGATCTATTGGCGAAAGTAATATGACCACCAGCCGAGCTATTAAATACAAGATTATTTAAAACGGTAACATTGGTATTTGCAGCTAAGTTAACCGTATTAGCTGTTTTATTAATTATAAGGTTATAAAAAGTTTCTCCATTGGTATTAGTAATTGTATTTGTCGTTCCCCCGCCAAGATAAACACTTCCTGTCCCGGCATTGAATGTTCCATTATTATTTGTCCAGTTTCCATTCAATCTTATAGAGGAAGTGCCGCAATTTAATATGCCCCCTGAATTTATTTGCAGTAAATTATTGACAGTCATTGAGTCAGAAACCAAATATGCTCCGGGACCATTGAAAATAACATTGTAAAATGGGATCCCGAGCGATGTTATTGTATTTTCAGTTAATGCTACATCATTTATAAAAGTAACAGATTGGTTTGAATTTATAAAATTTCCCCCGTTGTTGATCCAGTTACCCCTAACAGTAAGGGCTCTTGCACCGAGAGAAAAAGTTGAACCACTTTCGATAATAACATTATTATTTACCTGGTGATTAACAGTTCCGGCAAGAGTTTTTGTGCCTGTTCCTGCTAATTTCAAATTAAAATATGAAAGTTCATAATTTGTACCACTTGTTCCTGATGTTCTGGGAATATTTTGATTTCCGTCACCATTAAAAGAAATAGTTGAGCCGCTTGTTAAAAATCTATCAGTAGCAAATGATGTAAATGTGCAGCTTGAAATATCAAAAATATTTGCAATTCTAATTTCTCCTTCAGTCGCAAATGTTATAGACGCATATTGTTTATTTCCTGAAATTATCAAGTTATTATATTGTAAAACTCCGGGGGTAGAACCACTTGAAGGCACAGAAAAAGCCACAGAGCCATTGAAATTGACTGTCCCAGCAGTAAAGGTAGGCGGGGAATAATTACTCGGGAATTCAAGTCCAATTCTAATCTCACCCCCTCGCATAATAAAAGTTCTGTTTGGATTTTCGGCATTGGCTGTTCGGGTGCCTAAAGACAATACACCTGAGTTTATTACGAGTGAGTCTCCAATAACAACATTATTACTAAGTGTTAATATATCAGTTCCGGGTTTCTGGGTAATAAGAGATCTAATTCTATTTGGGAGTGCATTCCCTGTATATTGTGCTCCAGTCCCATTATAAAGATATACACCAGCAGAGTCAAATTGTCTGGATGAAGTTCTTATATTACCAGCCGCACCGGTTGTTATTCCACCTGCATCTCCAATCCCAAGTGTTCCACCTGAGGCTAATCTGAAAGTATCCCCATTAACGGTAAAGCTTTGAGTCATCAATCTTCCAGTATTTTGAACTTCGATTAAATTAGCATTTGGAGTGTTTGCAGTCAAAGTAATAGTTTTCCCATCACCAATAAAAATTCTGTCAGTGTTTAGTGAAGGTGCAGTATTTGAAACAGGACCACCAAAATTGATTTTTGACCATGAATTGGGATCGTTGTAATTTCCATTAGCTATACTGTAATATTTTGCAAACGCCGCTTCCTGTTCACCAGCAGTCCAATCCCCATTAAATTCATTATTTCTAACTCTTTCAGAATAAATCAGATTAGTGTTAAAATCTACAACAGAACTTGTCCCAGGATCAATTAACCAGGGAGGCTGATAAACAAGAACCCGATAGTTACCTTCAGAGCCATAAACTTCGGACTCATCATAGAAAAGCTTAACATCACAAGCACTTCCACCGGGTGGATCAGTTAATGTAATGTTATTTTTATTCAAAATCCAATATTTTTTTAATGAAACATTATTTAACTGAACATCAGGTTGCTCCTGTGGTATCGGTTTAATCCTTATATATGCTCCACTCCCGACAGTTGCGGTATTAACAATTATTTCTGCTGGCGTATAAACTCCGTTCGTACCAACCGGAAATCTAAATGAAGTAGGAGTTGATATATTTCCAGTTCGATTCCTTCTGATCCAACCTCCCCCCGTTCCGGTTTCTGAGTAAAGAATACATTTTGAGGCTGAAAAGCCAGAACCAGGTTCAATTACAGATGAAGAGCCATTGTCTGAATAAATAACACTGCTTGAACTAAATACAAGATCAAAAGTAGAAATATCAAGTATAGCTGGATTGGATCTTAAATAGAGATTATTATTGATAACTGATTGTCTTCCAAGGGTAACTTTGTTTGATGATTTATTTATTTCCAGATTTGAAAATGTTGTCGTAGCAGAACCACCAATTGTTTGATTTGAAGCAGAATTGAATATTACCCTCGAAGTTCCGCCTGTAAAAGCTGTTAAATCTGTAGTTGAATTATTTATCCAGTTTCCGCCGATATAAATATTTAAATTATTCGAATTCAATCTTCCACTTCCAGTACCTGCTATTGTTATGTTACCTAAAACCGTAAGTTCATTGGTATTTAATATAGCAACAGGATCATTTGTGCCAGTCATTAATAGTTCGCCAACTGGTTTAGTTGTATTAATCCTTATTGTTTGAGAAGCGGCTGAAGAATTAATCCTTAATATTCCTCCTGAAACAGTTCCTCCGCTTGCCAAAACTATATAATCTCCATTTGGAGTGCTTGTGTTTGACGATTGACGTTGCAATTCAATAATTCCACCAGACCAGTTAAAAGTTGAACCGGTATTGCCAATATCAAAAGCTCCACGATCGGTTGCACTGCTTTGCCCTTGGGAAGAAACAATAACTGTTCCGCCTGTTTGATTGTATGTTATGGTCGAATTAAAATTCAAATCCCTTGAAAATCTGCCGGAAATATTTAAATTTCCACCTTCTATTGTAACCAGCGCCCCCGAAGAATAAAGCAGATGATTAGATGAGGCTGTTCCAATAGTCATTACTCCATTTGAAACCCTCAGCAAACCTAATAGATTAGCATTACCGTTCTGCCCTGAAACAGTTGCATTTGGGTTATCCAACCAAAATCCGGAATTTGCGGGTATTGAGTATGCAGCAGTTAAAAAGAATTGCTGATTTATATTAAAAGTTCCCCCAAGATGAAAAGTCCCACCGTTTAGACTTAGAAATCCCGTGCTTAAAGCAGAAAAATTGCTTGAATTAACATAAACTTCATTTGATAAAGTTGATTTGTTAGTTGTAATTTCATTAAAATCAGTAGTTCCACCAGATCCGGTTATATTAGAATTGGAACTGCCAATAAATGTTGAATTACATATATACCCACCACCTGTATTTAAGTCGAAAACATTGTTGTTGGTTATATTACCTGCAATAAACAAATTATGTGTTCTACTGGTTCCGGAATTTAATACATCAAAAGTTCCGTTGGAAGATATAGTTATATCACCTAAAATCCTTAAAATTCTGTTATCGTTATTATCAAACCTGAAAATACCTTGAGTAAGCGTTAAAGAACCATTTAGTGTATCATTCGCATCATAAAACAATATATTGGTCGGATTATCTTTATTTAAAATGATGTTATAAAAATAAGAACTAAGTAATTGAATGCCAGTTAAAATCGAATTCCCATTTCCAAAAAACAAAACAACACCAGTTCCACCACTAAACTGACCATTATTGATGAAATTTTCAAAAATTCTGATGGTTCCATTTCCTGATTGGTTTACAACTGCTCCTGAATTAATATTTATAGAGCCATTTACAGTTAAAACAGCACCATCGCTAAGATTCAACTTACAACCATCTTTGAGGTTTATCAATTCTTGAGAGAAACTAATATTGGGAATTATTAAAAAGAGTAATAAAACAGATAATTGTATTATCAGGAATTGAATAAAATAATTTTTTTCAATATTTAGATTTCTTAATTTCAATATTAATGTCTAAAAAACAAAATAATAATTAAGCCTTAGCTTATTTTGTGAATTGAAAAATAAGTATTTGTCGATCCACTAATAATGTTATAATTAGATCCTGTATTTTGATAAACAAAGATTTCGACATATTCGCCTGCTTGAAGATAAATAATATCAGAAACAACAGGTGCATTGTTGTTTCTTAATGCATAAAATGTTAAATCACTATTATTTAAACCTAACTTAGATCCATAAGCATAAGCTGAACCATTATGATAAATTGCGATTGAAATATAACTGTATGCATTTCCGGGTTGTCCCAACGAAGAAAAATCAAATTCTGTTCTGGCATTGATTTGATAGTAACCAGTTTCTTTCGCCGTAAATCTGTAATTTGTTGAATTATCAAATTCTGATTTCTCGTCAAAATTTTCTGAATTGAATTGAATTTTTGTCCAAGAACCGCTATTAATT
>CALHRB010000037.1 GCA_938038165.1 Candidatus Kapaibacterium sp.
GATTGAAAAAAGAATATCACGCAGGAATAATTGTAACTTCACCTGATGAAAAGCGGAGAGATGAATTAGTTGAACAATACACACAAAGATTTTATAACGACTTCTTTGCAACTGCAAAAATGGGCGAAAGACCAAGTGATTAGAGTTCTTATTTGGGTTTATAATTTTTTTAATTTTAGGATATGAAATTCAAAATTTCTGAACCAGCAGAAAAATTTCCTAAATGGAACCATCCGGGAGGTAAGCTCATTGAGAGGGGAGCAGAAAGTCTCAGCGATGCTGAGTTGCTTTCAATAATTTTATCGACCGGAACTAAAGGCAAAACGGCTGAACAACTTGCTGATGAAATACTAAAACGGTTTGGAGGATATAAAGGAATTGCAAATCAACCACTTGAAAAATTTTTTCAATTTAAGGGTATGGGCGAGCGCAAAATTATAAGACTTGCAGCACTATATGAAATAGCAAGAAGAATAGTTAATCAGGTTTTAAGAGAGTATGAAAAAGACTAAAGTAATTAATAAAAGTGTTACAAATCCTTTTGACAGTGAAATATTGAAAACTGAGCGTACTGCAGTTGCTTTGCTTATGCACTGGATGAGGCAGATTATTGAGAGTGAGAATCTTGATCTTGGATTTCCTGATGTTGAAACTTCTGCCCAAGATAAAAAAATGCCTGACCTTGTTATTTATGAAAATAGAAGGAGTAATAATGTTTTATGTCTGATCGAAGCGAAACAACCTTTCTTTGATGTTTTCAATGAAAGTGAACTTAAAGAGCCTGCACGGAAAAAAGCTACTCAAAGAAAAGCAAAATATTTTGCCACGACTAACTTTAAAAAGCTGATATGGTTTAACACTGAAAAAACGAACTCTCTAAAACCTGAGGAAGAACAAATCATTGATAAATTCTCCCTGTCTGAAATTGATAGTCTTGAAGTAATTGAAAACTTTAAAGTCAGTGAGCAGATCAAAAAAGGTTTAAGGGAATTTTTAACTGAGCTTTATCAGGTATACACCGGAAAAATATCTGAACCAAAACTTGCTTTGGATGAGCTTCTTATTTTTAGAATTCAAGAAAAAATAAGAGTCCTCAGTAATTATTATACCGAGGTTATTGAAAATAAAGCTCATAAAGACAGTAAGTTCAGCAAAGAATTGCAGAAATGGTTCTATGATCAGGGCTGGAGTTTTAATTGGAGTTACAATGATTTTGTAAAAGCTGCTCGTCAAACTGCTTACCTTCTGATAAATAAGATTTTGTTTTATGATTTACTTCAGGCCAAACGACCCGGTCAGTTAGATCCTTTGGAAATTCCTAAGGGTTTATCAAAAGGGTCTTTACTTAAATCTACTCTTAAGGCATATTTCAAGGAAGTAACTGATAATATTGACTATGAAACAATATATACAACGGATTTTATTGATAACATTGCTTTCCCGGATCATTCCGAACTTGTAGAAGAAATTAAAAATTTCATTCATATCCTGAAGAAGTATGATTTTTCAAATCTCGGTTTTGATATCATTGGCAGAATTTTCGAAAGAATAATTCCTGACGAGGAACGACATGTTTTGGGTCAATATTTTACAAACGCTGATGTTATTGATTTAATTTTAAGATTCTGTGTCAAACACGAAGATGATAGAGTATTAGACCCTTCTTGTGGTGCAGGCACATTCCTTGTACGTGCTTATCAGCATAAAAAGATGATGAATCAGTTAAAAAGTCATAATGATATATTAGAAACTATTTGGGGGAATGATATAGCTAAATTTCCAGCTCACTTGGCAACTATCAATCTTGCGATAAATGATTTAAGTCAGGATAAAAACTACCCAAATATACTTCAGGAAGATTTTTTTGCACTTCAGTGTGGTATAAATGGATTCGAAGCCGAAAACTGGCGCAAACGAAGAGCAAAAACATTGAGCAAAAATGAAGTGGATATTATTTATCCAAGATTTTTTGATGCTATAGTCGGAAATCCTCCCTATACGAGACAGGAAGAAATTCCCGAGCTTGGTGTTGATAAAGAAAAACTTATAGATAGTGCACTTTATTTGGGGGAAAATAAATTGGCGGATATAAGTAAAAGAGCAGGATTACATGCTTATTTCTTTGTTCACGGCACTAAATTTCTAAAGGATAATGGATTTTTCGGTTTTGTTGTCTCATCTTTATGGCTAGATTCTGATTATGGTAAAGGACTTCAGGAATTTTTCTTAAATAATTATAAAATTATATCGATAATTGAATCTAAAGTTGAAAGATGGTTTGAAGATGCTGATGTACCTACTTGTATAATCATACTTCAAAAATGTAGTAATGATAAATTAAGAAGTAATAACAAAGTTCGTTTTGTTTATCTTAAACAAAAATTAAATAAACTCTTCCCGCCGATTCAAAAAATCTGGGAAAGACAAGTTGAAAGAATTGAACAAATTGATAATCTCATAAAAACAATTCTTTCGCACAGCGGGTTTTATGAAAACAATGATCTCAGAATTTTTGCCAAAACTCAGGCAGAATTAATTGAAGAGGGCTATGATGAAAACGAGAAAATATATATCGGCGCTAATTGGGCAAAGTATATAAGAGCTCCGGAAATTCTCTTCGAGATTTTGACGAAAGGAAATAATTCTTTAAAACCATTGTCAGAATTTGCTGATGTTAGGTTTGGTATTAAATCAGGAGCTAATGAATTTTTCTATTTGAACTCGGAGGAAGCAGCTAAGTATAAAATTGAAAAAGAGTTTCTTCAACCAATATTATTTTCACTGAAAGAAGTTGATAAATATTATGTTGAACCGGAAAAACTTAAAAGAAAAGCAATTATCTGTTGGTTGGAAAAGAAAAAACTTAAGGGTAAAAAAAACATTCTTAATTACATATCAAAAGGTGAACAGGAAGGTTACCAGAGCAGACCAACCTGCAAAAGCAGAAATCCCTGGTATGCCTTGGGAAAGAATTGGGATTATGCTCCTTTAATTTTCCCTGCAAAAGTTGGCGAACGAATGCCTGTATTGAAAAATAATGATGTTTATGAAGACAAAAAATTTTATGGAATTTTTCCAAAAAAGAAAAATGATGTAAACATTCTCGGTGCTTTATTGAATTCAACAATAACCAGACTGTTTATGGAGTTTTCTGCCAGACAGCTAACAGGTGGACAGGCAATTGCTGATATTGATGTTCGAATTGTTGAACAACTCCCGGTGTTCGATCTTAAAAAGATAAATAAAGAATTAAAAAGTAAAATCTTAAAAGCATATAAAAAATTGTTGAACGAAAAAGCTGAAGGCATATTTGAAGAAATTGCTTTTTATCCAGAATCAGTAGAGCTTGAAAAAATTAAACCTGCTCGAAGAAAACTTGATGAAATTATTCTTGGCGAACTGTTTGGACTATCGCTTGAACAACAGGTTAAAGTTTACTCAGCAGTAGTTGATCTGGTTAAAAGTCGTTTAGATAAAGCAGAAACTTATGGCAGCAATAACGGTAATGACAATGTTAACCTGAGTGTGATTAAAGAATCCATAATTCAATCTTTAAGAGGTTGTTAACATATGAAACTGCTAGGCGAAGTTTATAAAGAAAAGGTGTTAACATTACCCCAAAACAAACGCAAGCGTTTTGAAATACCCTTAAATAGCGGCGTAACAAAGATTGAAAACGATATCTTTGGCTGGAGATTATTTTATAGAAAATTAGGGAGAAAAAAAGAATTACCGATTGAATGCAGATCTGAAGACGAAGCAAGATATATTAAACTTTTTATGGAACTTTTTGCCACTGAGGTTTATATCCCGAAAGATGATGAGTACCTTAGAACTGTACTTGAAGAGTTGGAGGAATTAAAACTCAAAACAGATAATGTATTAAATAATTATCTTCAATCTTTATTAAGAAAATCTCATAGAGAAAAGTTAAAATTTATGGTATATAAAGAAGTACTTGGGGAACCAGTATCTGAATAATCCTATTATGTAAATAAATTGT